>JBJKPV010000390.1:0-6663 GCA_046706015.1 Allostellaceae bacterium
TAAGGGGCCATGGCGAGTCCTCCAAATGTGTCGTTGGTCGCGAGCTCCGGACGGGCGCGACCTATAAGGCGATTGAACAACTCCAAACGTGTCATTGCGAGGAGGCCGAAGGCCGACGCGGCAATCCAGAAACCTGCCGTATTTCGCGGCATTTCTGGATCGCCGCGGCCGCTTCGCGGCCTCGCGTTGACGGCGGAGCTATTTTCTCGACAGCCTGCTAACCGATGCGCGGTGGGAATTCAACCCGGCGGGAGGGTGGGCGGCGCACTCGCCTCGGTCTCGGTCAGATGCACGCTCACGGTGAGGCTGTGGCTGCCGCCGCCGAGGATGACGCCGCGCAAGGGCGTAACGTCGGAGAAGTCTCGGCCATAGGCGACGACGACATGCTCGTCGGCGACGCGCAGATCGTTGGTCGGATCGAACTCGACCCAGCCCAGCGCCTCGCCGCACCAGGCCGAGACCCAGGCATGGCTCGCATCGCCGCCCTGGCGCACCGGCCCGCCCTCGGGCGGCCGGGTGCGGATATAGCCCGAGACGTAGCGCGCCGGCAGGCCGAGGCCGCGCAGCCCCGCGATCATCAGATGCGCGAAATCCTGGCACACGCCGCACCTGGTCGCGACGATCTCGGCGACGCGGGTCGAGACCGAGGTGACGTTGGGCGTATAGGCGAAGTCGCGATGGATGCGCGCGGTCAGATCGGCGAGCGCATCGATGATCGCGCGACCCGCGGCGAAGGAGTCCGCGGCATAGCGCGTCGCCTCCGCATCGATGCCGGCCAAGGGCGAGGGATAGATGAACTCGGCGATCTCGGGATGCGCGGGGAAGCCGTCGCCCTTCATCGCCGCTTCGATCTCTTCCCATGACGGGCCCTCGCCCGCGGCAAAGACGCGCGCGACCTCGACCACGGCGTCGAGCGTCACCGAGAAGCGATCATGCGCCACCTCGACCGCGACGTGATGCACGGCATTGCCGAAATGATCCATGAAGGCGACGAATTGGTCGGGCGGCGGATCGATCGTCAGATGCTGGCTGACGACGCGCTGGCCGTCCGCGTCGAGCGGCGTCAGACGCAGCATATGCTCGCCGATATCGACCGGTGTCGCGTAGCTGTAATGCGTCTCGTGGCGAACGGCGTAGCGCGTCATGGCGCGACCGGCGCGGGCACTTGGCGGCTCGCATAGCCCATCAGGTGCGGCGCCGCCGTGTGGGTGAAATAGGCGCGCGTGATCGCGGTCGAAAGAGTCATCAGATCGCCCGCGCCGCGGTCGAGCAGGAGGAAGAGATCGTCGAGCAGCGGCCGCGTCGCCTCGCCATCGGCGAAATCGAAGGATGAGACCTCGACCGCCTCGATGAGGGCGGGAATGGCGCTGGTCTCGGGCGAGATTCCGGAATGCCCCTCCTCGACGCCGAGATGGCGCTCGATATGGTCGAGCTGATAGAGCAGCCCGCGCGGATTGCCGCGATCGGTCAAGACGAAATTGACCGCATGGGCAAAATGCGCCTCGAGGGGAAAGCGCAGGAGATAGCCGCTGGTCGAATCGGTGAGATCGAGCGCCAGGCGCAGCCCCGCCTCGATTTGCTCGGGCCGGCCCGACATGACGCCGCCCAAAGCATGACAGGTGCCGATGCCGCGCTCGATCCGCCGCCCGAGATCGAGGAAGCGCCAGCCCGCGCCGCGCTGCATGTTCTCCGCAACGAGCCCGCCGAAAGCGGCGAGGGAGGCGTTCATGCCGTCGAGCGATTCCAAAAGCTCGTCCGGCTCGCGCAGATTGGCACCGAACCGCGCCGAGGCGGCGAGCGTCAGGCGCCGCAACGTGTGCCACATATCGAGCGAGAGGTGATCGCGCGCCGCATGCATCAGGCGATTGATCGCGTCGATCGAGTTGCGCATCGTGACGCCGTCGCTCGCCGCCTCTGCGACCCCCTCGAAGAAGGCGATGCCGTCGACCGGCGAGGCGGACAAGCCGGGATTGATCCAGCCGGTGCGGCGCAAAGCCTCGGCAAGCCGCACCAACTCGGCGCGATGGCGCGGCGTCATCGTGCCCGAGGTCAGGCGCTGCAAGGTGGCGAGGAATTGCCGCGCGCCGCTTTCGAGCCGCTCGACATGGCGGCCGAGCCAGAAGAGATCGTCGGCGGTGCGGCTGCGCAAGGCCCAGCGCTCGGTCCGCGCGACTTTGATCGACGGCGCGCGCGGCACGGCGGTCGCTTGCGGCTCGCCGGACAAGACCCAGACATCCTTCGAGACCGCGCCATGACGCAAGGCGCTGCGATAGATCGATTGGCCGGAGACGATGCGCGCAACCCCACCCGGCAGCGCGATCCAGCCGCCCTCGTGCCACAGCGCCATGACGCGCATCACGACCGGCTTGGGGACGAGCCGCCCGCCTTGCTGCGCATCCTCGATACCGAAGCAGGGCGCGACACTGGGCGTCATCTTCTCGCGCGCGACGAAGCGCTCGGGATGGCGCAGGAGTTGCGCCTCGAAATCGGCCCGCTCCTCGCGCGAAAGCAACGCCGGATCGATCGGTACCGGATCGGGATCGAAGGCCGAATGGACGGCGAAGCTGTCGAGCGCGGCGCGCACCTCGGCGAGCGCGCTCTCCTGGCCGCACCACCAGGTCGTGACCGCCGGCAGCGTCAGCTCCTCGCCGAGAAGAGTGCGCGCCAGCTCCGGCAGGAAGGGCGCCAGGGCCGGTGCGCCGGCCAGGGCCGAGCCCGGCATGTTGAGGATCGCGACATGACCGGCGCGCGCCACCTCGACGAGGCCGGCGACGCCCAAGGCGGAATCCTCGCGCAGCTCGAGCGAATCGCAGTAATCGCCGTCGACGCGGCGATAGATCACGTCGACCCGAGCCAGGCCGTCCAGGGTCTTGAGGTAGACATGATTGTCGCGCACGGTGAGATCGTCGTTCTGCACCAGCGTGATGCCGAGCTCGCGCGCCAAGAAGACATGCTCGAAATAGGCGTCGTTGTAGGGGCCTGGCGTATAGAGCACGATCAGCGGCGCCGGGCCGAGCTGGTCGCCGATCAAGCGCAGGCTCGAGCGCCACAGCTCGACGAAGGAGTCGAGCGGGCTCACGCCGAGCGTGCGGAACGCCTCGGGGAAAGTGCGCGCGAGTACGCTGCGATTATGGAGCGCATAGCCGACGCCGGCCGAGGCCTGGGTGCGGTCGGCGAAGACCCGCCACTCGCCGGTGGCGAGGCGCACCAGATCGGCGGCGTAGAAATAGAGATGCGGCGCGCCTGCGGCCGGCGTGATGAAACGCAGCGGCCTCAAAAACGCGGGGCTGCCGAGCGCGAGATAAGGTGGAAGCTTGTGCTCGGCGACAAGGCGCTGCGGCCCGTAGAGATCCGCGAGGATGCGGTCGAGCAGTCGCGCGCGCTGGACCAGCCCGTCGGCAATGCCGCGCCATTCCTCCTCCGGCAGGATCAGGGGCAGGAGATCGAGCGAGCGCGACGTCGCGGCGGCACTGGGATCCGGCAGAGCGAGGATCTGGTCGGCGGCGGCGATCTGCGCCGAGACGCGCGCCAAGCGCTCGGAAAGCTGGTCCGGATCGAGCGCGAGCCAGGTCTCCATCAGCGCGCGCCAATGCGGGCGGAAGGTCCCGGTGCCGGTCACCAGCTCGTCATAAGACGTGGTCGTCACGGTGTCGCGTTTCGCCTCAATCGCCATCAGTGTCATCGATAAATGGGATGAAAGCCAGCGCCGGCATGCGAGTCGCCGCTTAGCGGGACCGAAGACCTAGTAGCGCCTGAGATCGAGCGTCACCGGATGCTCGCCCGAAGTCGTGGCCTCGCCCGGCACGAAGCTGCCGGACGTATGCCCGAAGGGGAAGAAGCGCGCGCGGCGCCTTGTCTCGGCCTCGTTGGCGTTGACCGGGAAATGCTCAAAATTGCGCCCCCCCGGATGAGCGGCGTGATAGGTGCAACCGCCGGCCGAGCGCTCGTTCCAGCTGTCGTAAAGATCGAACACCAGCGGCGTGTCGACCGGAATGGTGGGATGAAGCGCGCGCGAAGGCTGCCAGGCGCGATAGCGGATGCCGGCGACGAATTCGCCCTGGCGGCCGGTCGCACGCAGCGGCACCGCGCGGCCATTGACGAGGAGACGATGGCGCGCGTCGGTCGCGCCTTCGATCTTCACCTGAAGCCGCTCGAGCGAGCTGTCGACGAAACGCGCCGTGCCGCCCGCGGCCGCGTCCTCGCCGAGCACGTGCCAGGGCTCGAGCGCGGCGCGCAGCTCGATCTCGATGCCGCGCTGCGCGACTTTGCCGATGAGCGGGAAGCGGAATTCGTGATGCGCGGCGAACCAGTCGGGATCGAGCGCGTAGCCGGCGCTATCGAGATCCTCGAGCACCTCGGCGAAATGATTGGCGACGAAAAAAGACAGCATGAATTCGTCGTGCAGCCGCGTGCCGTAGCGCGCCAATCGCCGGCGATAGGGCTCGCGCCAGAACCAGGAAACGAGCGAGCGCAACAGCAATTGCTGGGCGAGACTCATGCGCACATGCGGCGGCATCTCGAACGCGCGCATCTCCAGAAGGCCGCGGCGCCCGGCGACGCCTTCCGGCGTATAGAGCTTATCGATGCAGAACTCGGCGCGATGCGTGTTGCCGGTCACGTCGACCAGCACGTCGCGAAAGACGCGATCGACCAGCCAGGGCGCCGTCGTGGGCGCGGTATCGAGCGCCTTGAACGCGGTCTCGAGCTCGTAGGTTGCGTCGTCGCGCGCTTCGTCGATGCGCGGATGCTGGCTGGTCGGGCCGATGAAGAGGCCCGAGAAGAGATAGGAGAGCGCCGGATGATTGTGCCAATAGCCGAGCAAGCTCTTGAGCAGATCCGGCCGGCGCAGCAGCGGCGAATCAATCGCGGACGGACCGCCCAAGGTGACGTGATTGCCGCCGCCGGTGCCGACATGGCGGCCATCGAGCATGAATTTCTCGGTGACGAGGCCGACCGCGCGCGCCTCCTCATAGACGGTCGAGGTGGTGGCAACGGCCTCGTCCCAGGACGCGGCAGGATGGATATTGACCTCGATCACGCCGGGATCTGGCGTGATCGAAAAATGCATGAGCCGCGGATCGGCAGGCGGTGGATAGCCCTCGATCACGACCTTCTCGCCGCTGCGCTCGGTCACGTCCTCGACCGCCGCGATCAGCGACAGATAATCGGCGGCGCTCTCGACCGGCGGCATGAAGACATGCAGTAGCCCGTCGCGCACCTCGACGCAGAGCGCGGTGCGCACCACGCCAGGATCAGATTCCCCAGGCTGCGGCTTCAGCGGCACTTGCTCGCGGCGGCCGAAGGCAACGGCGCGGCCGGACGCGCCATCACGTGCAGGCCCGATGCGGAAGCTTTGCCGCGACGGCAAAGGCGTGCGCGGCACCATCGCGTCTTCTTCGTGAATGTAAGGGTAATCGCCCGGCACGACCCAAGGCAGCGAATCGAGCGGCAGGCGATAGCCCATCGCCGAGTCCCCCGGGATCAGGAACATGGTCTCTGGCCGGAAGAACCACGGCCCGCTCTGCCAATGGCGGTCGCTCTCCACGCCGACGCAGCGCAAGGGCAAGGCGAAGCCGACAAGATGCGACAGGCCTTGCTCGAAAACGCGCGCCAGACGCGCCCGCTCCTGCTCATCGCCGAGCTCGCTCTTCAGCGGATCGACGTTGACAGGAAGGCGGCGCTCCTTCCACAGGTAATACCAGGCATCCTCATGCGCCGGCATGCACCAGACCGGATCGATCTGCAGGCGCTCGGCCAGCGCGGTGATGAAGCGCCGCGAATCCTCGGGCGCCACGGATCGGCTCGCATCCCCATCGGCGGCAAAGAGCGCGCGATCGCGCCAGATCGCCTCGCCATCCTTGCGCCAATAGCAGCCCAACGCCCAGCGCGGCAATTGCTCGCCCGGATACCATTTGCCCTGACCGTAATGCAGCAGATTGCCGGTGCCGAAGCGCTCGGCAAGGCGGCGCAGCAATCGTCCGGCATAGTGCCGCTTGGTCGGGCCCAGCGCGTCGGTATTCCACTCGGCACCGTCCGGATCGGCGGCGGCGACGAAGGTCGGCTCGCCGCCCATGGTGAGGCGCACATCCTGAGAAGCGAGATCGCGGTCGACCGCCGCGCCCAATTCCATCAGCCGCGCCCAGGCGGCGTCGCTGAACGGCCGGGTCACGCGCGGCGTCTCGGCGAAGCGCCGCACCGACATCTCGTGATGGAAGATGGATTGGCAATCCTCGATCGTGCCCGAGATCGGTGCCGCGCTTTGCGGCTCGGGCGAACAAGCGAGCGGGATGTGACCCTCGCCAGCAAGCAGCCCCGAGGTCGGATCGAGACCGAGCCAGCCCGCGCCAGGCAGATAGACCTCGCACCAGGCGTGAAGATCGGTGAAATCGGCGCTCGGCCCCGCCGGGCCGCTCAGCGGCTTTTGATCGGCGACGAGTTGGATCAGATAGCCCGAGACGAAACGCGCCGCGAAACCCAAATGACGCAGAAGCTGCACCAACAGCCAGCCCGTGTCGCGGCACGAGCCTTGGCCCTTCGCCAAGGTCTCCTCGGGCGTCTGCACGCCCGGCTCGAGGCGCACGATATAGCCGATCTCCTGCTGGAGCCGCTGATTGAGGCCGACGAGGAAATCGATCGTGCGCGCCGGTCCGCGCTCGACGCCGG
>JBJKPV010000391.1:0-5114 GCA_046706015.1 Allostellaceae bacterium
GCGCCGCTCGATCAGGGCGAGTCCGCTTCCGAGCAGCGCGGCAGTGAAGTAGCCATTCTGCCCGGCAAAGATGTTGAGGAAGGAGGCTGGCGCGGCGACGACGGCGAGAATCGCGAGCGGCCAGCCGATGCCGCGCGCCAAGGGCCAGGCGCAGAGCACAGCACCCGCCGCGACCCAAAGCACCAGCGCGTTGGTGAAGGACAGGCCGGCGAGCGGCCAGCACAGCAGCATCGCCACCGGCGGATAGCTATAGAGCTTGAACTCCGAGGCCGGCCCGACGAGGCTTTGCTGATAGGCGTGGAACGCGGTCGGGTCGTAGGCATCCGTCGCGTGTCCACTCAGCGCGATCTTCGCACCCGACCAGAAGTTGATGAAATCGCGCGCGAGCTGCTCGCCCGCCGCGTTCATCACGCCGTTGCTAAGATGGGTGACGGCGTCGGCGGTCAGCAGCGCGATCGATATGATCGCGCAAGCGGCGCCCCACGGCACGAGCCGCTCGCGGGTTATCCAGCGGGCGGATGAAAGAAAGTCCCGGGCGATGCGGAGGGCGGGCGTCATTTCGCCCCGAATCCTGCGCGTTCGAGCTTAACGAGCGCCTAACCGTTTTCGCGCCGCGCGCCGGCGTTGACGCGACGCTCAGCTCTTTTGCGCGGTCTTCAGCTCCGGCCAGAGACGCTGCGCGATCTCGCCGGTCTCGGCGAAGGCGTGACAGGTGTTGAGCAGGCGCGGCTTGCGGCTCGAATCGGTGCTCCTGCCTTCGGCAGCTTCCATGCGGTTGCGATAGGGAAAGATGGTCTGGAACGCGGTCGTCGCCACCGGGCCGATCATCTCGACGAGATGGGTGCAGCCTTCGATCCCGCCCAAGAGCTCGCGTACCTTGTTGATGAAGCCCTTGCCGATGCGCAGCCCCTTGAGACGCTGGAAATTGGGAATGATCGCCGGGCACACGGCGAAGGGGCTGTGATCGGTCGCGGCCTCGACCGCCTGGATCGTCATCGAATCGTCGAGCGTCAAGCGCAGCCACATCTCGTGGATCGGCTCGCCCGCGACGACCGCGCCGCGATGATCGTTCTTGAAGTCATAGGTCTTGGTGTCGATCAAATGGCCTTCGACATCCCAAAGCCCGTCCTCGCGGCGAAAGCCGCGGCATTCGATCTGTCTCGTATGGATGAGCTCGCGCGGTGCGGCGGCGGGAAGCGGCATGGTCGGACTCTCTCGGCTGACGATAGGGGGCTGGCTATGAATCGGCGCGCGCGGCCTCGGCAGGCCTCGCGCCGGTCTCGGTGGCGAGGAAGGCTTCGAGTCGTGCCGGCTCGACCTCGCGCGAAATGAAGGCGTCGCCGATATCGCGCGCGAGGATGAGCGTGATCTTGCCGTCGCGGACCTTCTTGTCTTTGCGCATGTGGCGCATCAGATCGGCGGGCGCGAAGCGCCGTCCGTTGGCGATCTCGCCGAGCGCGATCGGCAGGCCCACGGCCTCGTAGTGGCGCCGCACGCGCGCGGCTGATTCCTTGGGGCAAAGGCCGAGCTCAGCCGAGAGATCGAAGGCGAGCCGCATGCCGAGCGCCACCGCCTCGCCATGGAGCAGCGCCTCGCCGAATCCGGTCTCGGCCTCGAGCGCATGGCCGAAGGTGTGGCCGAAATTCAAGAGCTGGCGCTCGCCGGTCTCGCGTTCATCGATCGCTACCACCGCGGCCTTGGCGGCGCAGCTCTTCAACACCGCTTCGCGCCTTGCATCGGCATCCCCCGCGACGAGCTTCGGTCCCGCGCTTTCGAGCCATTCGTAGAATTGCCGGTCGCGGATGAGGCCGTATTTCACCACCTCGGCATAGCCCGCCAGCAGCTCGCGTCGCGGCAAGGTTGAGAGCGTGTCGATATCGGCGATGACCAGGACCGGCTGATGAAAGGCGCCGATCAGGTTCTTGCCGTGGCGGCTGTCGATCGCGGTCTTGCCGCCGACCGAGCTGTCGACCTGTGCCAGAAGCGTCGTCGGCACTTGCACGTAGTCGAGTCCGCGCAGCAGGGTCGCCGCCGCGAACCCGGTGAGATCGCCGATGACGCCGCCGCCCAGCGCGATCAAAGGCGTGCCGCGCTCGATGCCGAGCGCCAGGATGTCGTCGGTGAGCTTGGCGAAATGCGGGAAATCCTTGGTGCCCTCGCCCGGCGGCAGCACGATCGCCTGATGCGCGATGCCGGCCGCATCAAGCCCCACCTCGAGCGCCGCGAGATGGAGCTTCGCCACCGTCTCGTCGGTGACGATGATCGCGCGCTTCTGCCGGATCACGGGCGCGATCAGTTCGCCGCTGCGGGCGAGCGCGCCCGAGCCGACAACGATGTCGTAGCTGCGCGAGCCGAGCTCGACGCGCAAACTGTCGGCCTTCGTCACCGCGCATCTCCGGCGTCGGCGCGCGTACCAAGGAATTGCTCGAGCGCCGCGATCACCTTATCGAGCGTCGCCTCGGGCGGGCCGTCCACCGAATCGACGGTGATGTCGGCCTCGGCATAGATCGGGTGGCGGATTTCCATCAGGGAAGCGAGGATCGCGCGCGGATCGCCATTCTTCAAGAGCGGGCGGTTGTTGCGCCGGCCGACGCGGGCGAGGAGCAGATCGAGATCGGCCTTGAGCCAAACCGAGATCGCCCGGGCACGCATGAGCGCCCGCGTCTCGGGATCCATGAAGGCGCCACCGCCGGCGGCCAGCACCTGGATCGGCCCTTCGAGCAGCCGGGCGATGACGCGGCGCTCGCCGCTGCGGAACGCGGCCTCGCCGTCGCGCGCGAAGATCTCCTCGATGGTCGAGCCCGACGCCGCTTCGATCTCGGCATCGGCATCGGTGAAGGGCAGCGCCAGCGCCTGCGCCAGCCGCCGCCCGATGCTCGACTTGCCCGCGCCCATCAAGCCGACCAGCACAATGGTCTTCGGCACGCGCAAGCTCGGCGCCGCGCTCATCGCTCCATCCTTGCGCGCGTCCGCACCGTCATTGCAACGCTTCCGAGCCGTCGATAGACTGCCGCAACTTCGCCATGAAGGCACCCTAGCATAGGGCAAGGATCACGCGTCAATTGATGGCGACGTCGCGGCCGTGACGACAATGCAAACAGGGCCTAGTTTCACATGGGTAAACTAGTCTTAACCGCCATCGCGCTGCTCGTGCTTGTCATCGTCGGCGGCGGCGCCTTTCTCATGTTTTGGAACATTCCGGCTCCGTCGGCGCATATTGAGAGGGTCATCCCGGATGCGCGTTTCCCGCGCTGAACTCGCGCTCGGCGCGGCGCTTTTCCTGCTGCTCGTCTTACCCGCTTTCGCGCAGATCGGCCCGCCCGTCTCCCTCTCCCCCGCGCCGGCCGCCGCGCCGACGTCGACGACGGCGGCAAGCCCCGCGCCAGCCGCGCCCGATACCGCGACGTCTTCTTCGTCCGATGCCGGCATCAGCGCGCAGCCGCTCGCGCCGATCAATTCCTCCTGGGTCGGCACGCTCGGCGTTGCCGATCGCGCGTTGCCGCGCGACATGTGGGCAACGACGCCGAAGAGCTTTGTCGCGGCTGCGTTGCCGCTGCTGCAGCCGACCACCTCGCCGGTGCTTCAGGATCTCGCGCGACGCTTGCTGTTGAGCGATGCGGTGGCGCCGCCGGGCCAGCTCGCGGCGGGACAGCCCGGCCTTGCCGCGCTGCGCGTCGATCGTCTGCTGGCGCTCGGGCGAATCGACGGTGTCGGGCTGCTCAATATTTTACCGCAAGCCGAAATGAGCGAAGCGCTCGAGCGTGACGCGGTCGAGTTGCGCTTTGCCGCGAACGACGTCACTGGCGCCTGCCGTCGCGCGCGCACCGGCGCCGCGCAATTTCGCAATCCGTGGTGGGACCGCGCGGTCGTCGCCTGTCAGGCGCTCAGCGGTCAGTTCGACGAGGCCGGGCTCGGCTTGAGCGCGATGCGCGACCGCAAGACGCTCGACGATCCGGTTTTCGCAGCGCTGATCGAAATCATCGACGGACGGCGCGGCCGCATCGAGAAACTGCCCGATCCGACGCCGATGCGCATGGCGCTGTTGGCGGCGGCGAAGCAGCCGCTGCCGGCCGCGGCGCTCGCCAGCGCCGGACCCGCCGCACTCGCGGTTTGGGCGACAAGCGACAAGGTGGCGCCTTTGCAACGGCTCGCCGCGGCCGAGCGCGCCGAGGCTTTCGGCACCATGCCGCCCGACGCGCTCGGGCTTCTCTACGGCAGCGTCGAGGTCAAGCCGGCCGAGCGCCGCGCCGCGCTCGCCAACGGCGCCCTACCGACGACGCCGCGCGAGCGCGCGATCCTCTATGCCATTGCGCGCACCGACACCGCGCCGGCGGCACGCATCGCCGCGCTCACGCCGCTGCTCGCCGAGGCGCGCCAGCGCGGCGCTTTCGTGACGATGGCGCGGCTCGTCGCGCCGCTGGTAACCGAGCTGCCGCCGGGCCCGCCATTGCAAGGCTTCGCCGCCGAGGCCGCGCGGGTGTTGCTGGCAGCCGGTCATCCCGATCAAGCGGCGCCCTGGATCGATCTCGCGAATCGACCCGAGTTGCGCGTGCTTGCGGCGCTGGATCGCCCTGACGCTTCGGGCGACGCGTCACCGCCGCTCAAGGCGGCGGCGGCTTCGTTGATGGCGCGCGACGCAGGCGCCGCACCGCGCCGGATCGATCTCCTCATCGCGCTCGCCGTTGCCTTCGGCCAGACCACCGACGGCATCGACGTTGCGCCCCTGCTCCAGCCGGTTCATCAGGGTGCTTTGCCCAACGAGGCGCTGTGGCTCGATCAGCAGAAGGCCGCTGCGGCCGGGAGGGTCGGCGAGACGGTGCTGACGACCTTGCTCATCGCCCAGGCGGGCGATCATCTGACGCAGGAACCGATCCTCCTGATGCGCGCGATCGCGGGATTGCGCGCGGTCGGCCTCGACGCCGATGCGCGCGCGATGGCGATCGAAGCCGCGCTCGACGCCGGAATCTGAGCAGTGGCGGAGGAACCACGCCTGTCGCCGCAAATCGAGGCCTTTCTCGAAATGCTGGCGGCCGAGGGGGGCGCCGCCCCCCAGAACATGGCGGCGTAACAACCCCAACTCAAAAAAAAACCCCAAATAGAAGCCCCCGCCGAGG
>JBJKPV010000392.1:0-4033 GCA_046706015.1 Allostellaceae bacterium
GCGAGCTTTTGGATGGTGATCCGGCCTTCGCGCTGCAACACGGAGAGGATCTTGACGTCGATCGCGTCCAATCCGCGTGCTTGTTTGACCGGCATGCGCCCCCGGAGGAGTGTGAAACGCCCCGCCCAAAAGCATAGCCAATCGCGCCGCGGAAAAAAATCGCCATGCTATGATCGGGCGAGTCGCAAACCGGTCCTTGCCCAAGGAAGAACGCGATGCCCGCCAGATCTTCCCTGTCCGCGCCCGAAGCCGAAGCAAAAGCGATTCTCGCCGGCCTCGGCATCGATGCGAAGCGCCTCGAAGGCGGCAAGCGCGCCGTGCGCTCGCCCATCACCGGCACGGTCATGGCCCGTCTGCGCGACGATTCGCCCGCCGCGATCGCGCAAAAGATTGCCACCGCCGCGGATGCCTTTCGCGCCTGGCGCCGGGTGCCGGCGCCCAAGCGCGGCGCGCTGGTGGAGCTCTTGGGTGAGGAATTGCGCGCCGAGAAGGAGCGACTCGGCCGGCTCGTCACGCTCGAAGCGGGCAAGATCCTCTCCGAGGGTCTGGGCGAAGTGCAGGAGATGATCGATATCTGCGACTTCGCCGTGGGGCTCTCGCGCCAGCTTTATGGCTGCGCGATCGCGAGCGAGCGCCCGGGCCACGCCATGACCGAGACCTGGCATCCGCTTGGCGTCGCCGGGATCATCACCAGCTTCAATTTTCCGGTTGCGGTCTGGAGCTGGAACGCGGCGATCGCGCTGGTTTGCGGCGATCCGCTGATCTGGAAGCCGTCAGAGAAAACGCCCCTGACCGCCCTGGCGGTCGAGGCGCTGTTCGCGCGCGCTGCCAGGCGATTCGGCGAGGCACCCGCAGGGCTCTTGAGTGTCGTGATCGGTGGCGCCGAGGCCGGGCAGGCGCTGGTCGACGATCCCCGCATCGCGCTCCTCTCCGCCACCGGCTCGACGCGCATGGGCCGTGCGATTGCGCCCGCGCTCGCCGCGCGCTTCGCCCGGACGATCCTGGAGCTCGGCGGCAACAATGCGGCGATCGTCTGCCCCTCGGCCGATCTCGATCTGGCCCTGCGCGCGATCGCCTTCGCGGCGATGGGAACGGCGGGCCAGCGCTGCACCAGCCTGCGGCGCCTCATCGTCCATCAGAGCGTCCACGACGTGCTGCTGGCGCGGCTGAAGCGCGTCTATGGCTCGGTCGTGGTCGGCGATCCGCGCGATCCCAGAACCCTGGTCGGCCCGCTGATCGACCGCTCGGCCTTCGAGCAGATGCAGGCGGCGCTCGAGGAAGCGCGCAAGGCCGGCGGCCGGGTGACGGGCGGCGAGCGGGTCGCGACGGGCGGCAAGGATGCTTATTACGTGAGGCCCGCGCTGGTCGAGATGCCGGGCCCGGCAAAGGTCGTCGAGCGCGAGACTTTCGCGCCCATTCTCTATGTCATGGCGTACGAGACGCTCGACCAGGCGATCGCGATCCACAATTCGGTGTCGCAGGGGCTCGCTTCCTCGATCTTCACCAAGGATCTGCGCGAGGCGCAATTCTTCATGTCCGCTGAGGGCTCGGATTGCGGCATCGTCAACGTCAATATCGGCTCCTCCGGCGCCGAGATCGGCGGCGCTTTCGGCGGCGAGAAAGAGACCGGCGGCGGGCGCGAGGCCGGCTCCGACGCGTGGAAGGCTTATATGCGGCGCGCGACCAATACGATCAACGACGGCAGCCAGCTGCCCTTGGCACAAGGCGTCGTCTTCGATGTCGGCGGGTGAGCGCATGCTCGTGATCGCGAGTGGATCGACCGGGAGCGAATGACGATGTCGCGGGCGCAGCGCCTTCTCGAGCTGATCCAACTCCTGCGCCGCCATCGGCACCCGGTAAGCGGCGCGTTGCTGGCGGAAGAACTCCGCGTGTCGCTACGCACGGTCTACCGCGACATTCAGACCTTGATCGCCCAAGGCGCGCGCATCGATGGCGAGGTGGGCATCGGCTATGTGCTGCGTCCCGGCTTCATGCTGCCGCCGTTGATGTTCTCCGAGGACGAGATCGAGGCGCTGGTGCTGGGCTCGCGCTGGGTGGCCGAGCGCGGCGACGGCCCGCTCCGCGACGCCGCGCGCGACGCGCTTGCCAAAATCGTCGCCGTCCTGCCCGACGACATGAAAGAGCAGGTCGAGGCGTCTGGTCTGCTCGTCGGCCCCGGCGCCGCGATCGCAGCCGGCGATGCCGAGTTGGCGACGATCCGGCAGGCGATCCGTAAAGAGCGCAAGCTGCGCATCGCTTATCTCGACCAGAACGGCGCCGAAACGCGGCGCACCGTCTGGCCCTTTGCCTTGGGCTTCTTCGATCGCTATCGCGTGGTCGCGGCCTGGTGCGAGTTGCGCCACGCCTATCGCCATTTCCGTACCGACCGCATCGCCGCGCTCACCCTTACCGACAAGCGCTATCCGAAACGGCGCCCGGCGCTGCTCAAGGAGTGGCGCGAGGTCGAAAAGATCCCACCGCGCGCGTCGGATTTTTTATGCTGACAAAAATTGGCAGTATGGCCGCTTACACTGGCTCCGATCAGCGATCCAAGGAGCCTGCGATGCCCAAGACCGATCATCCGATGTTTGAGCGCGGCGGGGTGATGCCGCGGAACTGGATCGGCGTCGCTTCCGCCGAGCATGTCCGGCATGGCCTGCGCACCGGCATCATGCAGCTTTGCCATGGCAAGGCGTCGCCGCTACGCCGGCTTCGCCCTGGCGACCGCATCGCCTATTACTCGCCGACGGCGACGTTTCGCGGCAAGGACAAGCTCCAAGCCTTCACCGCGCTGGGCGTCGTGCGCGTGGGCGAGCCCTATCAATTCGACATGGGCGGTGGATTCTGCCCCCATCGCCGCGATGTCGATTGGTTCGAAACGCAGGATGCGCCGATCGCGCCGCTGCTCGATACGCTCGACTTCACCGCCGGCAAGCGCAATTGGGGCTACCAATTCCGTTTCGGCCTGTTCGCGGTCACGGGACGGGACATGGCGCACATCGCCCGCGCGATGGGCGTCACCGACATCGCACAGCGCGCCACGGCCGCTTGAGGCCGCCAGCTAGACGGCGACGCGTTCCAGCAGGGTCTCGAGGCTGGCGTTGAAATCGAGCGCCCTGGCTTTGCGGGCAAGCTCCTGCGTCGGGATCGGACGGGTCAGGTAACGCGACATGGTGTCGAGCTTCTTGGTGACGCCGTCCCAGCCGAGCGGCGTCTCGGGATCGCCGCGCGGATTGAGCACCTCGTGCTCATAGACCTTGCCGCCTGCCTCGATGCGAACGGCACCACCCCATTGCCGCGGATAGAGCCTGGTCAAGTGGTCCGATGCGACCACTTCGACGCGATCGAGAAGATGCGCGACCGCCGGCTCGCCGGTATGGAGCTTCGCGCGCTCGATATCGCAGAGCTCGTCGGGATAGAGCGCGGCGAGCGCGAGCTGGTAATGGATGCCGCGTGACTGCGATTTGGTCGCCGGCCGCTTGGCGCGATCGATCATGGCGCGGTAATGCTGCGGCACTGAAACGGTGATCTTGTCGATCGCGCGCGGATCGATCTTGTGCTCACGCAAGGCCGCGATGGAGGCTTCGGTCGCGGAAAGCCCCTGGCGCGAGGTGCAATAAGGCTTGAAGCCGATCGTCGTCACATGGAGCGGTGCGCCCGGCCCGGCCGTATCGGGCAGCGCGATCCGCTCGGCGCTCCAGACCGGCGAGACCTTGGCGAGGATCGCTTCGTCGCCATGCATGCCAGCCTCGGCGGCGCTCGCCGCGAGCAGCCCCGCCTGCACCGCCGAGGCCAGCACGAGCCAGCGCGGCGCCGGCTCCGCCTCGATCCGGCCGGTGACGCCGGTCGCGCTTGAAGCCGCGATCGCCATGGCGTCGCGGATCTGGGGCTCGGTCAGCCCCATCGCCTTGGCGGCGATCGCCGCCACCCTGATGCCGCCCCTCAGGTAAGTCGGCCACACGCCGCGATAGACAATATAGGCGCCCCTGGCGGCGAGGCCAACCCTGAACATTGTCTTATTTCCGGCAACAAA
>JBJKPV010000393.1:0-4092 GCA_046706015.1 Allostellaceae bacterium
ACCGTGCGCAACGTCTTCATCATCGCACCCGACAAGACGATCCGTCTGATCCTCGTCTACCCGATGGCGACGGGCCGCAATTTCGACGAGATCCTCCGCGTCATCGATTCGCTCCAGCTGACCGACAAGCACAAGGTCGCGACCCCGGCCAATTGGCGCCCGGGCGAGGACGTGATCATCAGCACGGCGGTCAAGGACGACGAGGCGAAGACGCGCTTCCCCAAGGGCTTCAAGACGCTGAAGCCTTATCTGCGCCTGACGCCGCAACCCTGAACCGCGCCAAGCCGGAGTGAAACGAAAGGATCGCGGGCGATCATGCAATTAGTGACCGGCAATCGGCTTTGGGACGGGGTGGTGATCTATTTCACCGCTTCCGGCACCTGGTCGCCCGCGATCGACGACGCGCTTCTGGTCGAGGATGACGCGGCCGATGCGCTGCTTGCGAAGGCACAGCAAGGTCCATCGCCCTTGCCCGTGATCGGCGCGGCGCTGGTCGAGGCCGAGCGCGAGGAGGGACGCGTTCATCCCGTCACCTTGCGCGAGCGCATTCGCGCCGTCGGTCCCACCACCGGGCCGATGACCGGCCGGCGCGCCACAGAACCGGTGAAACGGAGTTAGAGCCTTGTACCGCTACGACGATTTCGATCAGCGCTTTGTCGACGAGCGGGTCGCGCAATACCGCGACCAGGTCCGTCGCCGGCTCGCCGGCCAGCTCAGCGAAGACGAGTTCCGCCCGCTACCCCACAAGAATGGGCTCTTAATCCATCTTCACGCCTATATGCTGCGGATCGCCATTCCTTACGGAATGCTGTCCTCGGCCAAGCTCAGAAAGCTCGCACAGATCGCACGGCGCTATGACCGCGGCTACGGCCATTTCACCACGCGCCAGAACCTCCAGCTGCATTGGATCAAGCTCGAGGACACGCCCGACATCCTGGCCGAACTCGCCGGCGTCGAGATGCATGCGATCCAGACCAGCGGCAATTCTTTCCGTAACACCACGACCGACCCTTTCGCCGGCGCGGCCGCGGACGAGATCGAGGATCCGCGGCCCTATGCCGAACTCATCCGGCAATGGTCGACGCTCCATCCCGAATTCTCCTTCCTGCCGCGCAAGTTCAAGATTGCGATCTCGGCCTCGGCCGAGGATCGCGCCGCCGTCAAGATGCACGATCTCGGTCTCTACCTGCGTCGCAACGACAAAGGCGAGATCGGTTTCGAGGTGCTGGTCGGCGGCGGGCTCGGGCGCACGCCGCTCTTGGCGCAGACGATCAAGCCCTTCCTGCCGCGCCGCGACCTCTTCGCCTATCTCGAGGCCGTGCTACGCGTCTACAACCGCTATGGCCGCCGCGACAATCTCTACAAGTCGCGCATCAAGATTCTGGTCCAGAGCCTGGGCGCGACCAAATTCGCCGAGGAGGTCGAGACCGAATGGCGCGCTTCCGCGCAGGAAGCCCCGAGCCTTCCCGACAATTACGTCGACGAGATCGCAACCGCCTTCGCGGTCCCGGCTCATGACCAGAGCCCGGTCGACGAGGCCGCGATTCAGCGCGCGATCGGGCGCGATCCAGCTTTCGCGCGCTGGATGAAGCACAACGTCTCGCCGCACAAGATACCCGCCTATTCCATCGTGACGATCTCGCTGAAGCCGGTGGGCGGCACGCCCGGTGATTGCACCGCCGACCAGATGGATCTCATAGCATCGCTCGCCGACGAGTTGAGCTTTGGCGAGGTCCGCGTCACCTATGAACAAAATCTCGTCCTGGCGCATGTGCGGCGCGACCGGCTCTACGCGCTGTGGCAGCGGCTCGACGAAGCAGGCCTCGGCGCATCCAATATCGGGCTCGCAAGCGACATCATCTGCTGCCCCGGCTTGGATTATTGCGGGCTGGCCACGGCGCGCTCGATCCCGGTCGCGCAACGGCTGGCCCAGCACCTCGCCGCGCGCGAGGACGAGATCGGCCGGTTCGACATCAAGATCTCCGGCTGCATCAACGCCTGCGGCCATCACCATCTCGGCCATATCGGCATCCTCGGCGTCGATAAGAACGGCGAGGAGGTGTACCAGATCACCCTCGGCGGCGATGCCGGCGAGAAAGCGGCGATCGGCGCGATCATCGGGCCCGCGGTCAAAAGCGCCGAGGTGACCGAGGCGGTCGACCGGCTGGTCGTGGTCTATCTCGAGCAAAGACGAGACGGCGAGCGGTTCCCGGAAACTTATCGGCGCATCGGTGCGGCGCCCTTCAAGGCGGCGCTTTATGCTCCTCGCTGACGACGGCGCATTGCGCGACGATGACTGGCGCCATCTCGAGGATTCGCAAGCGATCCCCGATACCGACCCGGTGACGGTTTCTTTCGCGCGGTGGGAACAAGAGAGCGAGACGCTGCGCGCACGCAATGGCCGCCTCGGCTTGCGGCTTCCCAATGACGCGCCGGTCGAGGCGATCGCGCCGGCGCTCGACCGGCTGGAACTCATCGTTCTGAGCTTCCCGAAATTCACCGATGGCCGCGCCTATTCGCAAGCGCGGCTGCTGCGCGGCCGTTACGGCTACAAAGGCGAGTTGCGCGCGACAGGCGAGGTGCTACGCGATCAGCTCCTCTTCATGCGCCGCTGCGGCTTCGATAGTTTCACCGTCGGCCAGCGTGCGATCGATGAGGATTGGCCCAAAGCCTTCGCCGATTTCGACACGTTCTATCAGGCGGCAGCGGACGGTCGCGACTCGGTGATGCGCCAGCGCTTGTCGCGGCCGCGATAGCGGCGCCGAGAAGACCCGCACTGCGCAAAAATCGATCACGATTTCGTGTCTCGGCAATGTTCCGGCCACGGAAAAGCCACGCCTGCCGTGCCACAAAATGGACACTCCCCAGCGCCACTGCACGCTCCTAAAACTACGCCATGGATGCTTGGAGATTGCCCATGGAACCAACGATCAAAGTCAGGGAACGGGCAGAACGTTATCGGCAGATCGCGCACAACATCTTCAATGCGAAGATCGCCGACGAAATCGAGAAGATCGCGGCGGACTACGAGCTTTGCGCCACCGCCGATCAGGCCGCTTCGGCCTTCATCGCGCGGCCCTGAAGACCGAGCGAACGCCGCCGCGAAAAGGCGGCAAGATGCGCGTGCAATGGAAACAGCCTGGTGTCGGCGCGCGGCGTCGCGTGACGTTGCGCGGCCGAGGAGTGGAATAACATGGTGTTGTGGTTGAGTTTGGCCGGTATCGCCGTTTATTTCGGCTTCGCCGTCCTGGTGGGAAAGATGCTGGCCTTCGCCGGCGGTGACAAGTTGCCGTCGCAGCTGGGGTCGCATCAGGTGTCGGAACCAGCGAGCGCGCATAACGACCACGACGCGCCGTTCTTCGCCCGCGAGCGCGCCTAAGCAACGGGCGATCTCGTTATCCGGCGCAGCGCCTGCGTCGCATTTTAGCGACAATTTCGCGGATTTCCGCGCTTCACCCTTCCTTAGCGGCCGCCGCCTAGCATCGCCGTGCCAGGGAGATCCGGTTTCGTAGAGGGCTTCTCGGCATTTCGTCGGTTTTCGCGCGCGACGGTCGCGGTCGGCGGCAGGTCCCCTCAACTGCCCCGACCGCGACTACCTTTTATTAGAGACGCTAGCGCAGCGGATAATCCGCTTGGCTCTCATAGATCGCCGCGCTTTTGGTCAAATAGCTCGCGACCAAGCTGAAATGATCGGCGGCAAAGGGCGCTGCGCGATAGAGCGCATGTGCGCCCAAATAGGCCTGAAGCCGTCCCTCGTTCACGCCCTTCAAGCGCGCCAAGCTCACATGCGGTGTGTAGCGCCGCTCTTCGGGCGGAAAGCCGAGACGGCTGACGGCGCTTTCGATCTTCTCGTGCAGGTGCTGGAGCGCGGCGTTGCGCTCGACCCCGACCCACAGCATGCGCAGACCGAAATGTCCGATCGAGGCGAGCGTCACGTCGAAGCGCGGCGCACGAATGCGCGTGAGCGCCATGTCGATGTCGGCGGCAGCGCCCTCATCGACCTCGCCGATGAAGCGCAAAGTGAGATGATAGTTGCCGGCATCGACCCATTTGGCGCCGGGCAGCCCCGACGCCATCAGCGAGAGTTGCAAC
>JBJKPV010000394.1:0-12931 GCA_046706015.1 Allostellaceae bacterium
TATGAAGACAAGGAGGCGCTCGCGCGCTTCGCCGAGCGCGTCGACGTCGTCACCTTCGAATTCGAGAACGTGCCGGCCGACACGGCCGAGTTCCTTGCCGCGAGGAAGCCGGTGCGTCCCGGCCCCAACGCGCTGCGCATTGCGCAGGACCGCCTCGCGGAAAAGGATTTTCTGCGCTCGATCGGCGTGGCGACGGCGCCCTACCGCGCGGTGGCAAGCGAGGCCGAGCTGCGCAGCGCGGTCGAGGTCGTCGGCCAGCGCGCGATCTTGAAGACGACGCGCATGGGTTATGACGGCAAGGGGCAGACGCCGATCCGGCCGGAGACGGATCTGGCGGCGGCTTGGCGCGACTTCGGTGCCGAGACCGGCGTTGTGGAAGGCTTCGTCGAATTCGCCTGCGAGGTCTCGGTCATTGTCGCCCGCAGCGAGGGCAATCGCTGGGCGACCTACACGCCGGTCGAGAACCAACACCGGCAGGGAATTCTCGATACCACCATCGCGCCGGCGCGGATCTTGCCGGAAGTTGCGATGCGGGCCGAGGCAATCACGCGCTATGTCGCGGAAAAGCTCGATCTCATCGGCCTCATCGCGGTCGAGATGTTCGTCACCCATGACGGCGAGGTGCTGGTCAACGAGATCGCGCCGCGGCCGCACAATTCGGGCCATTGGACGATCGACGCCTGCTACACGAATCAGTTCGAGCAACTGGTGCGCGCGATTTGCGGCCTGCCCTTGGGCTCGCCCGAGCGCCATTCCGATGCGGTGATGAAGAACCTGATCGGCGCCGATGTCGCGAAATGGCGCGAGGCGCTCAACGATCCTGTGCAGAAGATCCATCTTTACGGCAAGGACGAGGCGCAACCCGGGCGCAAGATGGGCCATGTGACGAAGCTCATCCCGCGGCGCTGAGCGGCGCGGACTGCGGCCGGCCTCAGGCGCGGCGGCGTGGGATCATGCGCAGAAGTCGCAGCGGGTTGGGCAAGCGTGTCGCCGCGTCCTTGAGGCGCGGCAGGGTCAGCACATCGGCCAGGCGGCGCGCGAGAAACGCCTCGCTCGCGGTCGTCCCCTCGGAGCGGTCATCGAGCCAATAGAGCGTGGTCGACACATAGACACCGGCCAGCAGCCCCCGCTTCGTATAGAAATTGAAATCGGTCGAGGCGTCGCCCGCGCCGTGCCAGATCGTGTCGACCGCTTCGTAAAGGAGCTTCGCGCCGAGCGGCAGGTTTTGCGGCAAAGCCAGAACCGCCAGCGCGCGACGCACCGCCTCGCGATGCGGCAGCAGGATCGCAAGCCGCGTCTTGACGCCAAGCGCCACGCGCGCTCGCTGGTGCGGAGGCGCTGCCGCCGATACGCCCGCAGCGCGGCGAGGGTCTCGCGATCCGCCCAGCGGCTGAACCAGGCGATCGCGTCGCGCGGGCCGCCCGGAAAAAGCACGTCGAGCTCGCCCGGATCGAGGCCGATCTGCGCCGCGGCGGCGCGCATCGCGCTGCGGCTCCACCCATCGAACGGGGCCTCCGGCAAGAGCGCCAGAAGCAGCGTGTCCTTCTTCGCCGTGTCGTCCATGCTCAGACGGTCTCCAGGTCGATCGGATAGCGCGCGCTTTCCTCGACGAAGGCGAGAAGCCGCATGTCGGTCATGCGTTGGGGATAGAGAATCCCGTCGAGATGATCGCATTCATGCTGCACGACGCGAGCGTGAAAGCCTTCGACGGTTCGATCGATCGATGCGCCATCGAGACCGACGCCGCGATAGCGGATGCTGGCAAAGCGCGGCACCGCGCCTTTCAACCCTGGTACGGAGAGACATCCCTCCCAGCCGAGCTCCTTTTCCTCGCCCAGAGGCTCGATCACCGGGTTGATAAGCACGGTCAGGTCCTGCGCCGCGTCGCCCGGGCGGCCGGTGACGCGCTGCGCCGGCACATGGAAGATGACCACGCGCAAAGGGACATGCACCTGGGGCGCTGCCAGCCCGGCGCCGCCGATATCGGCCAGCGTTTCCACCATATCGGCGACCAGCGTCCGGATCTCGGGTGCCCCGGGATCGGCTACCGCATCGGCCTTGCGGCGCAGGACCGGGTGCCCCATGCGGGCGATCTTCAGGATGGCCATAGGCCCAATATGCGCGACGCTCCGAAGTGGGTAAAGCGCGGCACCGGCAATCGAGCAGGCGGCGTTGCGGAACATGACGGGAACGGATACAAGCACCGAACGAAAGGCCGGAGGACGATGCCCGCTCTTGGAGTCCTGATCCTGCTCGCTCAGATCGCCTGCGCCGTCCATGTCGTGCGCACGGGGCGCAATTACCTGTGGATCTTTCTGATCGTGTTCGTGCCGCTCATCGGCATGGCGGTCTATTTCTTCGCCGAGATCCTGCCCGAGCTGATGGGCAGCCGCGCGACGCACCGAGCCGCCTCAGGGATTGGCCGCGCGATCGATCCCGGACGGGGCTTGCGCGAGGCACAGCGCCGCGTCCAGATCACGCCTACCACCGAGAACAAGGCGATACTGGCCGAGGAATATCTGCTCGCGCGCCAGCCCGCAGAGGCCGTGACCCTCTATCGTGAGGCGCTCACCGGCATCCATGCGACCGATGCGGGCATGATGCTGGGCCTCGCCCGCGCGCTGTTCGCCCAGGGTGATGCCGGCGGGGCCGAGCGGGTGCTCGAGGAAATGCGCGAGGCCAACCCGGGCTACAGCCCGCCGGAGGCGCAGTTGCTCTATGCGCGCAGCCTCGAGACCCAGGGCAAGACGGAGGCCGCGCTCAAGGCCTATGCGGCGCTGGTGCCCCATTACCCGGGGCAAGAGGCCCGCTGCCGCTACGCCCTGCTGCTCCAGCAAAGCGGCCAAGCCGACGCCGCCCGACGCATCTTCGAGGAGGTCTGCCAGCTGATCGAATATGGCCCGCGGCACCAACGTCGCGAGCAGCGCGAATGGTACGACCTCGCCAAGCGCTCCCTGGCCTAAGGGCGCTCCAATTTGCAAATCGGCCCGAATTGTGGTAGACGATCCACGGTGGGCTGCATCTTGGCAGCCCATTTTGTCTCGACCGCCATTGCAACCGCCACTGAAGGAGTCGGCCGCTCGTGCAGGTTCTCGTCCGCGACAACAACGTCGATCAGGCGTTGCGCGCTCTCAAGAAGAAGATGCAGCGCGAAGGTCTGTTCCGAGAAATGAAGCTTCGTCGCAATTACGAGAAACCGTCCGAGCGCCGCGCCCGCGAGAAAGCCGAGGCCGTGCGCCGCTACCGCAAGCTTCTGCGCAAGCGCATGGAGCGCGAGGGGTATTAGGCGTGGCACAGCCGATGCGATGCGTCGGCGTCGTGCGAAGATAAAGAAACCGCCCGGCCTTGCCGCGGCGGTTTTTGCTTTCGAAGGGGAAAGCCTTGGCCAGCAAGCGCAGCGCCGGATTGCTCCTCTATCGCCGGCGCGGCGGCGCGACCGAAGTTTTTCTCGCCCATCCCGGCGGCCCATTCTGGGCCAAGAAAGACGACGGCGCCTGGAGCATCGCGAAGGGCGAGATCGAGGCTGACGAAAACCCTCTCGCCGCGGCGATCCGCGAATTCACCGAAGAGACGGGCACGACGCTCACCGGCGATTTCCGGCCCTTGCCGCCGATCCGGCAAGCGGGTGGTAAGACCGTGCTTGCCTGGGCGATCGAGGGCGATCTCGACGCGGCTGCGATCCGCAGCAACGAATTCGAGATGGAATGGCCGCCCAAATCCGGCAAACGCCGGCGCTTTCCTGAGATCGACCGTGCGCAGTGGTTCGGCCTCGACGAGGCACGCCGAAAGCTCAACAAGGCACAGCGCGCGTGGCTCGATGCGCTCGAAGTGCGCCCCGGCGCGTGACGCCGTCAGCCCAGCGCCTTGACGATCTCCTCGCACATCTTCTTCGCGTCGCCGAACAGCATCATGGTGTTGTCGCGGAAGAAGAGCTCGTTGTCGACGCCGGCATAGCCCGAGGCCATGGAGCGCTTGACGAAGAGCACGGTCTTCGCCCGCTCGACGTCGAGGATCGGCATGCCGTAGATCGGCGAGGCTGGATCGGTCTTGGCCGCCGGATTGGTCACGTCGTTGGCGCCGATGACATAGGCGACGTCGGTCGAGGCGAAATCGCGATTGATCTCCTCGAGCTCCAGGACCTCGTCATAGGGCACGTTGGCCTCGGCGAGGAGCACGTTCATGTGCCCGGGCATGCGTCCCGCCACCGGATGGATGGCGTAGCGCACCGTCGCGCCTTCCTTCTTGAGGAGATCTGACATCTCGCGCAGCGCGTGCTGGGCCTGCGCCACCGCCATGCCGTAGCCGGGCACGATGATCACCGAGCTCGCATTGCGCATGATGAAGGCCGCGTCCTCGGCGCTGCCGGCTTTGACCGACTTGTCGCCCCGCGAGGTCGCTGCAGCGGCCCCGCCCTCGGTGCCGAAGCCGCCAAGGATGACGTTGAAGATCGAGCGGTTCATCCCCTTGCACATGATGTAGCTGAGGATCGCGCCCGACGAGCCCACCAGCGCGCCGGTGATGATCAAGAGGCTGTTGGCCAAGGTGAAGCCGATGCCGCAAGCGGCCCAGCCCGAATAGGAGTTGAGCATCGAGATCACGACCGGCATGTCGGCGCCGCCGATCGGCACGATGATGAGGAAGCCCAGGAGCAGCGACAGGCCGACGATCGCCCAGAAGGCGGCCGGCGGCTGTGCCATCACGAACCAGACCAGCGCCGCCACGAGCACGATGCCCAACAACGCGTTGAGCGCGTGCTGGCCGGGGAAGACGAGCGGCGCGCCGCTGATGAGGCCCTGGAGCTTGCCGAAGGCGATGATCGACCCGGTGAAGGTGATGGCGCCGATCGCCGTGCCGAGGCCCATCTCGACCAGGCTGCCCTGGTCGATCGCGCCCTCGGCGCCGATGCCATAGGCCGAGGGCGCATAGAAGGCAGCGGTCGCGACGCAGACGGCGGCGAGACCGACCAGGCTGTGAAAGGCGGCGACCAGCTGCGGCAGCGCCGTCATTTGAATGCGCAGCGCGATGAAGGTGCCGATGCCGCCGCCGATGACGACACCGGCGAGGATGACACCGTAGCTTAGCACGCCCGGCGCGGCGAGCGTGGTGCCGACCGCGATCACCATGCCGGTGATGCCGAAGAAATTGCCGCCGCGCGCGGTCTCGGGCGAGCTCAGCCCGCGCAACGCCATGATGAAGCAGATCGAGGCGAGGAGATAGAGAAGGGCTGAAAGATCGGCGCTCACAAGGCCTCCCCTATTTTTGCTTTTTCTTGAACATCTGCAGCATGCGCTGCGTGACGATGAAGCCGCCGAAGATGTTCACCGAGGCGAGCGCCACGGCGATGAAGCCCATCACCTTGGAAAAGCTCACCCCGGCGGGGCCGGCGGCGATCAGCGCGCCGACGATGATGACGCTCGAGATCGCATTGGTCACGCTCATCAGAGGCGAATGCAGCGCCGGCGTCACGCGCCAAACGACGTAGTAGCCGACGAAGACCGCGAGCACGAAGACGGTCAGGAAGAAGACGAGGACGTGGGGTTGGCCTGCTTCCATCGCTCAGGCTCCTGCGAGTTGCGGATTGACGACGCGCCCATCCATGGTCAAGAGCGACGCCTTCACGATCTCGTCCGCGAGATCGATCTTCAGCGCCTTGTCCTTGTCGATGATGAGGCCGAGAAAAGCGAGTAGGTTGCGCGCATAGAGCTGGCTCGCATCGACCGCGATATGCGACGGCACATTGAGATGGCCGAGGATGAGCGCGCCATTGACGGTCGACACCTCCTCGCCCGGCTTGCTGCCCTCGACATTGCCGCCCTGCTCGACCGCGAGATCGACCAGCACCGAGCCCGGGCGCATCACCGCCACCATCTCCTTGGTGATCAGAACCGGCGCCTTGCGGCCGGGAATGAGCGCGGTGCAGATCACGATATCGATCTTCTTCAAGGCTTCGGTGATGTGCTCGCGCTGGCGGCGGGCGAAATCCTCGCCCATCTCCTTGGCGTAGCCGCCCGCGGTCTCCATCTGCTTCATCGCTTCGAGATCGACGGTGAGGAAGCTGGCGCCGAGGCTCTCGACCTGTTCCTTTGCCGCCAAGCGCACATCGGTCGCCGAGACCACGGCGCCAAGGCGCCGCGCGGTCGCGATCGCCTGCAAGCCGGCGACGCCCGCGCCCATGACGAGAACCCGCGCCGGGGCCACCGTGCCCGCCGCCGTCATCATCATGGGAAAGGCGCGACCGAACGCGACCGCGGCCTCGAGCACGGCGCGATAGCCAGCGAGATTGGCCTGCGAGGAAAGCACGTCCATTGCCTGGGCGCGGGTGATGCGCGGCACCAGCTCCATCGCGAAGGCGGCAAGGCCCGCCTCGGCATAGGCTTTGACTTCGGCAGGATTTTGCAGCGGCGCGAGCATGCCCAACAGCACCGCGCCGCGCTTCATCAGGCCGATCTCGGCGGGCTCGGGGCGCTGCACCTTCAGGACGATATCGGCGGCGCTCAGCGCCGCACCCTCATCGGCAGCGACCTGTGCCCCAACCGCGACGTAAGCGTCGTCTGGAAAAGCGGCGCCCGATCCGGCGCCCGCCTCGATGATCACCTCATGTCCCATGCCGACGAGCCGCTTGGCAGTATCGGGCGAAGCCGCGACGCGGCGCTCGTTGGGACGGCGCTCCATCGGTATTGCGATTCTCATGTGCGGGATAATCCCTTGGGCGAGAACGCCGTCACAATGACGCGTCGGCGCGGATTTGTGAAGCCTGTCGGCCCGCTGCGCCGGCGAGCCACGCGGAGCCCTACCCTTCTTTTCGCTCTCGCGCGTGTTAAGATGCGCTAAACCATTGGCGCTCCATCGACCGCACCGGCCCGCGTTGCGCCATTCCGCCGCCAGTCGGGGCTCATTACCAAACCGGCGGCCCGACCACTGGGAATAAACCTGATCACGCCTCGTTCTCGTCACGTAAGGCCGCTTCCAAGGCCCCCGCTTTGCGGCGGGATCGGCCCATGAGCCCGTCCTTCAGCGACCAGCTCATCGCCGTTCTCCCGCGCCTGCGGCGGTTCGCCCGCGGCCTGACGGGGTCTGCTGCCGAGGCCGATGATCTGGTCCAGGCGGCATGCGAACGGGCATTAACCCGCACGCATCAGTTTCAGGAGGGGACGCGTTTCGACAGCTGGATGTTCAGGATCGCGCAGACGATCTGGATCGATCAACTGCGCTCCCGCAACATCCGCAAGGAGGCGAGCGAGGATGAAGGCTTGCATGTCGGCACCGATGAGCCGCTGCGCCGCGTCGAAGCCCGGCTCGCTTTGGCAGAAGTGCGCGCCGCGCTGGGTGAATTGCCGCCCGAACAGCGCGCCGCGCTGATGCTCGTGACGGTGGATGGGTTGAGTTACAAGGAGGCGGCGGATATCGCCGAAGTTCCGGTCGGCACGATCATGAGCCGGCTGGCGCGGGCGCGGGTGGCGCTCCAGGCCAAACTCGAGGCCGGGAGAACGCGCGCGAAGGAGTATGAATGATGCAGAAGCCGAGCGATGAGACTTTGATCGCCTATCTCGACGGCGAACTCGACGCGGAGACCCGCCTCGAGGTCGAAGCCGCCATCGACGCCGACGCCGCGACGCGCGAGCGCGCCAACGAGCTCGTACGGAGCGCGCAGCGCCTGCGCGCGGCTTTCGATCCGGTGCTGCGCGAGGCCGTGCCGGAGCGTCTGATCGCGGCGGCGCGCGGTGCGGAAGGAAACCCGCCCGTCGATCTCGCCGCGGCGCGCCGCCGGCGTTTCAGCACCAAGCGGTGGATCGAGTGGGCCGCGGCGGCCGGGATCGCCGGCCTCGTGATCGGCGGCAGCCTCGGCTATTTCGCCGCCGAACCGGACACGGCGAACCAGAGGAATGCGGGCCTCGCCTCGGCGAGCTGGCTCGACAACATCGCCGGCTATCACAAGCTGTTCGTGAGCGCGGGCGCCGACGATCTGGCGCTCGTCGATATGCCTGCGGCCGACGCCACCGGCGTACGCAAGGTGGTACAGCGCCTGCCCTCGGATTTCCGCCTGCCCAATCTCCGCCCCTGGGGCCTGCAATTCCAGGGCGCGCGCTACGTCTTTGTCGAGGGTCAGCCGGGCACGCAGCTCTTCTACACCACGACCAACAAGGCGCTGGGTCCGCTGACGGTCGTCGTGGCGGCCACGAACAAGCCGGACCTCCAGCCGACCTTCGATCGGCGCGACAAGCTCAACGTGCTCTATTGGCGGCATCACGGCCATGCTTACGCGCTCGTCGGCACGGCCGATATCGGCTACCTCTGGAACATCTCGAACGACATCGCCTATCAGCTCGACGCGATCTAGGCCCGCGCGCCGCCGAGCCGAGCGGCGCATCCTTCCTTCTGCTATGATCGGCGCCTCGTCTCGAGCCGAGGTCAACTGCGATGGCGCCCAGTGCTTCTACCAATAAGCGATTTCTCCTCGCCGCGCGTCCCGAGGGCCGCGCCGTCGTCGAAAGCGATTTCAAATTGGACGTGGCGCCGGTGTCCACCCCGGGCGCGGACCAAATCCTGCTGCGCACGCTTTTTCTCTCGCTCGATCCCTATATGCGCGGCCGCATGAGCGCGGCGCGGTCCTACGCCGCGCCGGTCGAGCTGGGCGCGGTCATGACCGGGGAGGTGGTAGGCGAGATCGTCGAGTCCCGCGCACCGGGCTTTGCGGCGGGTGACATCGTGCTCGCCCATGCGGGGTGGCAGGAATATGCAACGCTGCCGGCCAAATACGTCGAGCGCATCGACCGCAGCCAGCTCGGCGGCTTGCCGCTGTCCTATCTCTTGGGCGTGCTCGGCATGCCCGGCGCCACCGCCTATTTCGCGCTCGACACGATCGGTCGTCCCCAAACCGGCGAGACGGTGCTGATCTCGGCAGCTTCCGGCGCGGTCGGTCAAGTCGCCGGTCAGATCGCCAAGCTCAAAAGCTGCCGTGTCATCGCGACAGCGGGCGCCGGCGACAAGCTCGCCTATGTGACGCAGGAGCTCGGCTTCGACGCGGGCATCGACTACAAGGGCAAGGACGCGGAGACGCTCGCCGCTGCGATCGCCGCGCACGCACCCGCCGGACTCGACGTGTTCTTCGACAATGTAGGGGGCGTCACCCATGACGCCGCGATGATGAACCTCGCACTCCACGCGCGGATCATCATTTGCGGCGTGATCTCGGCCTATGATCGGGTCGGCCAGCCCGATATCGGCACGCGCTGGAACCGGCAACTCCTGGTGAAGCGTGCGCTGATGCAGGGCTTTCTCGTCAGCGACCACCGCGCGCGCTGGCCCGAATTCCGCGCGCAGATGGCGGCATGGCTGGCGCATGGCCAGATCCGCTATCGCGAGGACATCGTCGACGGCATCGAGGCCGCGCCGCGCGCCTTCATCGGGCTGCTGTCCGGCGCCAATCGTGGCAAGATGCTGGTGCGCGTAGCGTCATAGCGTCTTTCCCCCATGAGCGAGCCAGCGCCCCGACCGTCGCGCGATCTGCGCCTCGATTTCTTCCGCGGCCTCGCGCTTTTCCTCATCTTCATCGACCACATTCCAGAAAACGTCCTGTCCTATTTCACGATGCGCGCGATCGCGTTCAACGACGCCGCGGAGATCTTCATCTTCATTTCGGGCTATACCGCCGCGCTCGTCTATGGACGCAGCCTCAAGGAGCATGGCTCGCTCTTTGCGACCGCGCAGATATATCGCCGCGTCTGGCAACTCTACGTCGCGCACATCTTCCTCTTTGTCATCTTCACCGCCGAGGTGAGCTACGCCATCATGGTGGTGCGCAACCCGCTTTATAGCGAGGAAATGCGCGTCGGCGATTTCCTGAGCGAGCCGCACCTCGCCATCATGCGCGCGCTGCTGCTCGAATTCCAGCCGGCCTTCCTCGACATTCTGCCGCTCTATATCGTGCTGCTCGGGACTTTCCCTATCGTGCTCATGCTGATGACGCGGCAGCGCTACCTGCCGCTCGCTCTTTCCGCCGGACTCTATGTCCTGACTTTGCACAACGGCTGGGCGTTCTACACATGGCCCGCGCATCACGTCTGGTTCTTCAACCCGCTCGCCTGGCAATTCCTTTTCGTGATCGGGGCAACCGCTGGCTTCAAACGCGGCAGCCCCGCCGTTCCGGGCGTCGCGTGGCTCGGCCGCGCGGCGGTCGTGTGCGCCGCCGTCATCGCCGTCATCAATATCACCGGGACGCTGCACTGGATCTACGATCCGATCCCGGCGGTCTTCGCAAAATATTTGTGGAACCACACGATCGACAAGACCAATCTCGCGCCGCTGCGCCTCTTTAGCTTCGTCGCACTGGCCGGCGCCACCGTGCATCTGATCGGACGGGACAACGCCTTCCTGCGCTCGCGCTGGGCGAGACCCGTGATCATCTGTGGCCAGCAATCGCTCTATATCTTTTGCCTTGGAATCCTGCTCTCGGTCCTCGGCCACTTCCTATTGGCCGAATATTATGGCGGTTTCGTCATGCAGGTCGCCGTCAACGTCGTCGGCGCGTCCGTTATGATCAGCGTCGCCGCCATGCTGAACTGGTTCAAGACCGCCGCGCGCCGGCCGCGCGCCATCCCTTCGCCGCCCCTATCGGCGACGCCATCGGAGTAGGTGATGCGGTTTGTCGTCATCCTCATCGGATTTCTAGCCGCAGGGTTGTTGGCGATGCCCCACCAGGCCGGCGCCGCCGACACGCGTTGCAGCGCACCACGCGAGCTCATCGAAGACGAACCGGTTCTGCCAAAGCTCGCCCGCAGCTTCAAGGAAGAGCGGCCGGTCACCATCGTCGTGATCGGCGGCGCCTCGACCGCTGGCATCGATGCGAATGACGCCTATCCGCACTTCCTCGAAGCGGCGCTGCGCGGGCGCCACCCGAAAGTCAAATTGACCGTCATCAATCGCGGCATCGCCGGGCAGACGACCGCGCAGATGGTCAAGCGTTTCGCCAAGGACGTCTATGCCGAGCATCCCACGCTGGTGATCTGGGAGACCGGCACGGTCGACGCCGTGCGCAACGCCGACATGAACGCCTTCGTCGAGGCACTGACCGCGGGAATTGCTGCGTTGCGGCAGCACAAATCCGAAGTGATGCTGGTCGATATGCAATACAACCCGGGCACCGTTTCGGTTATAAACTTCGGACCGTATTTGGACGCGTTGCATCAGACGGCGGCGCTGCAGGACGTGTACATGTTCCAACGATACGAGACCATGAAATATTGGGACGACACCGGCGCCTTCAATCTCGTCGCGGCGTCGCGAGAAAAACGGTTTGTCGTCGCCAGGGAGATCTATGAATGCCTGGGGGAACGCTTAGCGGACGCGGTCGATTTCGCCGCGCGGTGAGTTGACATGACCGCGACTGCGCGCGTTGCGACGCGCGCCGGCGGAAGCGCTCGGGCGACCGCGGTGGCGCTGCTGGCGCTGGGCTTGGCCATCGCCGGCTTCACCATCCTCGGACCCGCTGCGCGCAAGGCGAGCGCTGGCATCGACCGCTGCTCCGCCTCCGCCGCCTTGACCACCCTACGCATGCCCTTGCCGCGGACCGCCGCGCGGCTGATCGAGGGCAAGAGCCTGACCATCGTCGCGCTCGGCTCCTCTTCGACCTATGGCACGGGTGCGTCGCGCCGGAAATACGCGTACCCGAACCGTCTCGCGGCTTTATTGCAGGCGCGCTTCCCATCCGTCCGCATCCGCGTCCTCAATCGCGGTGTGGGCGGCGAGCTCGGGCAGAGCACCGAGCAGCGCATCGCCGCCGACGTGCTGCCGGAAAGGCCCGATCTGGTGATCTGGCAAGTCGGCACCAATGACGTGCTGCACGACCTCGAGCCCGACGCCTTGATCGCTACCGTGCGCGCCGGCATTGCCCAAATAAGACGCAGCGGCGCCGATGTCATGCTTATGGACATCCAATACGCGCCGGCGGTCCTGCGGCACGCACGCTACCGCGAGATGGAGCACGCTTTGTGGATCGCGGCGCGGACGAGCGGCGTGCCCCTCTTCCGCCGTTTCGCGCTGATGCGCGACTGGGCGGAGAACGGCAATATGACCATGGCCGCCATGGTCGGACCGGACCATTTGCACATGACCGATGCGAGCTATGATTGTCTCGCCCGCCAGCTGAGCACGAGCATCCTGCACCACACACGCGCACGCGACGATATTCCCCCCAACAGTGGGTGATTTCGCCCGCTCCCGGCGCTATAGAGCGATCATGGCCGTCCTCGTCACCGGTGCCGCCGGCTTTATCGGCATGCATGTCTCGGCCGCGCTCCTGCAGCGCGGCGAACGCGTCGTCGGTGTCGACAACATGAATCCCTATTACAGCGTCGCGCTCAAAGAGGCGCGGCTCGCACAGCTCACGGACGAGCGTGCCTTTGCCTTCCATCGTATCGATCTGGCGGAGCGCGAGGCGCTGCTTCAGCTCTTGCGCGCCGAGCCCGATATCGACGCCGTCGTGCATCTGGCGGCCCAGCCCGGTGTGCGCTACTCGCTCGAAAATCCGCGGGCCTATGTGACGGCGAATGTGGTGGGCCAACTCGAGGTCCTCGAAGCGTGCCGGCATCTGCCGCGGCTCAGGCATCTCGTCTTCGCCAGCTCGTCGTCCGTTTATGGCGGCAATACCAAACTGCCATTCTCGGTACGCGACCCGGTCGACGCGCCGCAATCGCTTTACGCGGCGACGAAGAAAGCCGACGAGCTGATGTCCTATTGCTACGCCCATCTCTACGGCCTGCCGATGACGGGCTTGCGCTTCTTCACGGTTTACGGGCCGTGGGGCCTGCCGGACATGGCGCCTTGGCTTTTCACCGAAGCAATTATCGCCGACAAACCGATCAAGCTCTTCAATTTCGGCCGCATGCAGCGCGACTTCACCTATATCGACGACATCGTCGCGGGCGTCGTCGCC
>JBJKPV010000395.1:0-12646 GCA_046706015.1 Allostellaceae bacterium
GCTCGAATTGACCGATGCGCGCGGCGTCGAGCCGAAATCGGTCAAGCTTCATTACGAGGGCGGTCTCGTCGCCTTCGTCGAATATCTCGACCGCTCGAAGCAGGCGCTGCACGGCGCGCCCCTGTCGATGAGCGCCGAGCGCGACGGCATCACCGTTGAAGTCGCGATGGAATGGACCGATTCCTATCACGAGACGATGCTGTGCTTCACCAACAACATTCCGCAGCGCGACGGCGGCACGCATCTGGCCGGGTTCCGCGCCGCGTTGACGCGCACCATCAACAATTACGCCAATGAGAGCGGTCTCTCCAAAAAGGAGAAGATCCCGCTCACCGGCGAGGATATGCGCGAGGGGCTCACCTCGATCCTCTCGGTCAAGGTGCCGGATCCCAAATTCTCGTCGCAGACCAAGGACAAGCTCGTCTCGTCGGAGGTGCGCCCGGTGGTCGAGGGCATCGTCGCCGACAAGCTGCAGCAATGGCTCGAGGAGCACCCCTCCGAGGCGCGCAAGATCGTCGCCAAGGTGGTCGAGGCCGCCGCGGCGCGCGAGGCGGCGCGGCGCGCGCGCGATCTGACGCGGCGCAAGGGGGCGCTCGACATGGCGAGCCTGCCCGGCAAGCTCGCCGATTGCCAGGAGCGCGACCCGTCCTTGTGCGAGCTCTTCATCGTCGAGGGCGACAGCGCCGGTGGCTCGGCCAAGCAGGGCCGCGATCGCCGCTTCCAGGCGATCCTGCCGCTGAAGGGCAAGATCCTCAATGTCGAGCGCGCGCGCTTCGACAAGATGCTGAGCTCGGCCGAGATCGGCACGCTCATCGCCGCCATCGGCACCGGGATCGGCGCCGAGGAGTTCGATGCCGCCAAGGCCCGCTATCACCGCATCATCATCATGACCGACGCCGATGTCGACGGCAGCCATATCCGCACCTTGCTCCTGACGTTCTTCTTCCGCCAGATGCCGCAGCTGATCGAGAAAGGCTTTCTCTACATCGCGCAGCCGCCGCTCTATCAGGTGAAGCGCGGTTCGGCGAAAGCGGTCTATCTGAAGGACGACCCGGCGCTCGAGGAGTATCGCATCAGCGCGGGGCTCAGGGACGTGGTCTTCGTCCAGCATGACGGCGTGCAACGCGCGGGCAACGATCTGCGCGATCTGGTCGAGCGCGCGCGCCAGACCCGCAACCTGTTGCAGCCGCTGGTGCGCAAAATCGGCAATCTCGACGTCGCCGAGCAGGCGGCGATCAACGGGCTCTTGGGGCTTTCCATCCTCGACAACCCAACGCAGCTCGCGGAAGCGGCGCAGTTCCTGGCGAGGAAGCTCGACGCCCTCTCGGCGCCGCCCGATCGCGGCTGGCGCGGTGAAGCGGCCGACCAGGGCTTTATCCTGACGCGGACGCGCCATGGCGTGACCGAGCGTTACGCGCTCGAAGGGCAATTCCTGCGCAGCGCCGAGGCGCGCCGGCTCGACGAGCGCACGGCGGAACTGCAGGAATATTACGCCAAGCCCGGCAAGCTCGTGGCCAAGGACAAGGAAACCGTGGTGAAGGGCCCGACCTCCTTGGTTCAGGCCGTGCTCGATCTCGGCCCCAAGAGCGGCGACATCCAGCGCTATAAAGGCTTGGGCGAAATGAATCCCGAGCAGCTTTGGGAAACGACCCTCAACCCCGACGCGCGCGCGCTCCTCCAGGTCAAAGTGCCGCATGCCGCGCAGGCCGAGGAAACATTCTCGACCTTGATGGGCGATCTGGTCGAGCCGCGGCGGGATTTCATCCAGTCGAATGCGCTCGAAGTCGTCAATTTGGACGTTTAACCGCGCTTCGCGCGTCCGCGAAGCATGCCAACGCTTTGGGCTTCATAGGCTGACTCGCGATGACTGACATGGCGTCGACTTTCCGCGACGGGGGGGCCTATGAGCGGCGCGTGGGCCGTTGGAGCCGCCCGGTCGGGGAGGTTTTCGTCGCATGGCTGAACGTGCCGCCCAACCGAAGCTGGCTCGACGTCGGCTGCGGCGGTGGCGCCTTCTCGGACGTGCTGATCGCACGCTGCGCCCCTGCATCGATCGTGGGCGTCGATCCGTCGGAAGCGCAACTCGCCTATGCACGCACGCGGCCGGCGGCCAAGTTCGCGCAGTTCCAGCGTGGCGACGCGCAGGACCTGCCTTTCTCCGCCGGCAGCTTCGATGCGGCCGCCATGGCCCTTGTCATCCAATTCCTGTCGGATCCGGTGAAAGCAGCGGTCGAAATGGCCCGCGTGGTCCGGCCGGGCGGTACGGTCGGCACCTATACCTGGGACATTTGGGAACGCGGCGCGCCGTTTCACCCCGTGCGTGAAGCGCTCGAGGACATCGGCATTCCGACCCCCATGCCGGGCCGCGAGATTTGCCGCTGCGACGCGCTGCGCGACGTATGGGAGAAGGCCGGGCTGGACGCGGTCGAGACCCGCGTCATCCGCGTGCCCGCCGCCTTTCCGGATTTCGACGATTATTGGGAAGCCAATACGTCGGCAGACGGGCCACGCGGCCAGATCTTGAACGACCTGTCACCCGCGCAGCGCGACCGGCTGCGTGCGCGCTTGCGGGAGATCCTGCCCGTCCAGCCGGATGGGCGCATCGTCTACGAGGCCGTCGCCAATGCCGTCAAAGGCCACGTCGTTGACGCCGGATTAACCGGATAGAGCGTCAGGAGGCTGGTGCGGAGCCGGGCCGGGGCTCGCGCCCGTGTCAGCGCAGTCCGGCAGCCCGGCGGAAGCGCTGGCGGGTCAATTCCGGGACCAGCTCGTCGAGGGCGGCGATCAGTCGCACGGACTCCGGCCAGTCGACGGCTTCGCGCCTTTCGGGCGCGAGGCCGAAGGTGCGCAAGCCGGCAGCCGTCGCCGATTTTGCTCCAGGCAGCGAATCCTCGACCGCAATCGTTCCCTCGCGCGTACAGCCGCTGCGCGCAAGCGCCATCAAATAGGGTTCGGGCTCGGGCTTGCCGAGGCAGACATCATCGCCGCCGATGACCACCGTGACGAAGCGCGCCAGCTCCGAACGCGCGAGCCAGGCGCGGCTGCGTGCGGTCGCGTTCGAGGTGACGATGCCGACCTTCCAGCCATGGTCGAAGGCGGCTTGAAGCGTCGCCGCCGCTTCGGGCATTGGCGGCGCAACGAGCAAGGCGTTGTCGATCAGCGCGCCGTAGAAGCGCAGCAGATCGTCGAGCTTTTGCGGCAGCGCCCAGGCGAGCTTCAACCGCGCAATGAGGATCGGCGCCGGCGGGCCTTCCAAGACGCGAAGCTCGTCCGGCGTCGCGGCATGACCGAAGGCGGCGGCGAAATTGCCGAGCGCTTGGCGCATGACATCGTGATTGTCGGCCAAGGTACCGTCGAGGCTGAAGAAGATGGCGCGGCGGGCGTGGCGGTTCATGCGAGCCACGTGCGGCAATGTGTCCCGGGCCGACACGGCGCGGCGCGGCGTGATCCGCTTGAAACGAGGCGACGGTCTTCGCGCGTTGTCGCGATCAAAATCTGCAAGCCTGCGGTCGGGGGCGGAAAGTCAGCGTCAAACTTAGGCGTTATGTGTTTAACAACGCGTGAAAAATCGCATTGCGAGGGCTTTGACACGGGTCTTGCGCGGGCTAGCATCGACGCCGTCGGCCAAAAAAGGGAGGTTCGCCATGGATGATTCGCCGTTTCCGACCGCGACGCAGCAGGGTACGGAGAGCGCAGCCGAGGTGCTGCTGCGCTCCTTGAAAGCCAACGGCATCGATCATTTGCTGGTCAACCCCGGGACCGATTTCGCGCCGCTGATCGAGGGGCTCGTCCACAGCCAGCGCAAGAACGCCGCCATCCCGAAGACGATGGTGATCACGCATGAGAATTGCGCCGTCGCCATGGCGCATGGCTATTACATGGTGAGCGGCAAGCCGCAGGCGGTGATGGTGCACACCAATGTCGGCACCGCCAACACCTTGAACTGCCTTGCCGACGCGTGCCGCGAGAACGTGCCGATCCTGCTCATGGCGGGGCGCAATCCGATCACCGAGCAAGGCGTGCTCGGCTCGCGCGGTGGCCCGATTCATTGGGGTCAGGAGATGTTCGACCAGGCCGGCATGCTGCGCGAATTCGTCAAATGGGATTACGAGATGCGCCTGCCGATGCAGGCCGATGAGCTCGTGCCGCGCGCGCTCGAAGTGATGATGACGGCGCCGCGTGGCTCGGCCTATCTGACTTTGCCGCGCGAGGCGCTGGGCGGCATGTTCCCGCCCACGAACCGGCCGGACAAGCCGCGTGTCCGTCCGTCACAGCCTTTCCCCGATCCGACGGCGGTAAAGACGTTGGTCGGCATGATCGGCAAGGCCGAGCGGCCGCTGATCATCACCTCGGCGGCGGGACGCACCGTCGCCGGCTGCGAGGCGCTGTCGCGTGTGGCGGAGCGCTTTGCGCTGCCGGTGGTCTCGTTCAATGGGCGCTATGTCAACCTGCCAACCAGCCATTCGATGAATTTCGGCGCCATGCCGCGGCCGCTGCTCGACGATGCCGATCTCATCATCGTGCTCGATTGCGATGTGCCGTGGTATCCGTCGCAAGAAAGCCCACCGACCGGCTGCCGTGTCGTTCATATCAACGACGATCCGGCCTTTTCGCGCTATCCGATCCGCAATTTCCCGAGCGATCTCTCCATCACCGCCGAGACCGTCGCCGCGTTGACCGCGATCGAGGCCGGCCTCGCCGAAGCCGGCGTCGATAAAGCTGCAGCGACGACCACACGCCGCGGCAGGCTCGCCGAGCGCTCGAAAGCCATGCGCGCGGCGTGGAAAGGCATGATCGATAAAGCGGCCGCTCAGCCGACGATCAAGCTCGAATATCTTAACCATTGCCTCGGCCAGGCGATCGGACCCGAGGCGATCCTTGTCAACGAATACTGGGCCCGGGCCGATCTTTGCGGCCGCGAGAAGCCGGGCACCTATTTCGGCTCGAGCCCTGCGGGCGGCCTCGGCTGGGGCCTCGGCGCCGCGCTCGGCGCAAAGCTGGCGCGGCCGGATGCGCTGGTCGTCTCCACGGTCGGCGACGGCGCTTACATGTTCGCCAACCCGACGGCCTGCCACTGGGTGGGCCAAGCGCATGATCTGCCCGTGCTCACCGTCATCAACAACAACGCGGTCTACAACGCCGTGCGCCGCGCGACCCTCGGCATGTACGAGAAGGGCGTCGCGCAGCAAAAGGACGACGCGATGACGCTCGCCGATCTCCAACCCTCCCCGGCCTTCGAGAAGCTCATCGAGGCGTCGGGCGGCTATGGCGAGAAGGTCGAGAAGCCGGCCGATCTCCCCGGCGCGCTGGCACGCGCGGTCAAAATCGTGCGCGAGGAAAAGCGCCAAGCGTTGTTGAACGTGGTGACGACGCTCTGATCGCCTGCGGTCATTGCGCAGCGAAAAGGCGGCCCGCGAGGGCCGCCTTTTTATTTGGCTTCGCACGACGCCGTCGCTCTCGATTCGAGCGACCGCTTTGCTACGCGTTAGATTCTAATTTGGCTTCGCACGACGGCGCGACGTTGAAGGTTCGCGTCGTGCCTGTGCTACGGGATTTTGCTTCGCACGACGGCGGAACGCCAAAGAATGGCGTTCCGCCTGTGCTACGCGTTATGCGCTACGCGTTGCCGCGCTGCTCGCGCCAGAAGTCGAGCTTTTCCTGCGCGACGCGGTCGGAGAAGCTGAAGAGCACCGCGTCCGACGAGGCCTGATGCTCGTAGAAGAGCCAGCTCGGCGCGGTGAACACGTCATGCGGGCCCCATTCGAAGACCTGGCCGTTGATCGTGGTCTTGCCCGAGCCTTCGACGCAGACGAACACGGCGCCGTCGGTCGAGCGATAGGGCATGGTCTTGAAGCCCTTGGGCAGGAGCTGCATCCAGGTCGAGATCGTCGGCATCGCCCAGCCGCCATCGATCGGATTGACGTATTTCATCTTGTAGCCGAAGCACGGATCCGCCGGATGGAAGCGCGCCAGGCGCTCCAAGGCTTCGCGCGTGCGCGCATAGGGATAATTGAAGATCGGCGTCGTTTTGCTGGGCGCCTCGTAATCGACCGGCAGAAGGTTGTAGGCGAATTCGGCCTCGGCCGCGCCCTCGGGCCGCGTCACCGGATGGGTCTTGTCGGGCCAGCCCTCGCGGAACCCGGCATCCATGAGATTGACCAGATGCATGTCGAGCCCGTCGAGCCAGACCATCGGTTTGTCGCTGAGATTGCCGTGATCGTGCCAGGTCCAGGACGGCGTGATGACGAAATCGCCCGGCGACATCATGGTGCGCTCGCCCGAAACCGCGGTATAGGCGTCCTTGCCTTCGATGATGAAGCGCAAAGCCGAGGCGACGTGGCGATGCGCCGGCGCGATCTCGCCCGGCAGGATGATCTGCATGCCGGCAAAGAGGCTGCGCGTGATGCGCGACTCGCCGGGCATGCCCGGATTCTCGAGCACCATGACGCGGCGCTCCGCCTCCTCGGCGGTGATGATCTTGCACGCCTCCATCAGATAGGGGCGTATCTCGCTCCACTTCCACATCGCCGGCACGCAGGGGCTCTTCGGCTCGTCGAGCACCAAGCCGCCGAGGACCCGCCACAGCGGCGTCAGATGCTTTTGATTGGCGCGGCTATAGAACTCCCCGCGGCCTTGCTCGGCCTCGCGATTGACGGTATGGGCAAAGCCGTCGTCTGCCATGGTGGTCTCCTCGCAAGCGGCGTTCAGGTGGCGCCGAGACGCGCCGATGCGGCGCAAATAGCCGTCTTTCAAGGGATATTGGCCGGCCTCGGCCAGGAGTCAAGCGCCGCTCGTGTCGTGGTTTCGAAGCTCGCACCGTCGCTGATATCGGGACATTAGCGGCGCGCCGGCCGCCGTCGCGGCGGTGCTTCCAGCGGGTGTCCCGAGGTCAGCCAGTTATAGACCGCATTCACCACGGCGCCGAGAATGATGAGGACCGGAATGGCCAGGGCCGTCCCAAGGCGCACCGGTCCGCGTGCAAGAAAGGGTCTCGCCGCGACAAGCGCCACATCGATCGCGACGATCGCGGTCCAAAGGATGGTCGCAAAACGCGGCGGCATGTCGACGTCTCCGCTCCGCCCAACCTGGCTGAAGACACGACGAGTCTAGGCGCGGCATCGCAGAGTTTCAATCTTCGCTTGGCCGATCAGATAGTTGCGTTACGCTATTGATAGCGCGCTTGCCTCCCAAGCGCGCCCGCGTGATACTTGATCAATGGTTAACGCGCGCCGCAGCGAAGTCGGTGTCCCTCTCCTTGGGCCAGAGGGGCGCCTTGAACTGCGCTTGACCGTCGGGACCGCAGGGTGACGACCGTCCCGCCGACCGGCGTGACGATCGCCGGAAATCGCTTGTCGCCCGAGTTGATGCAAAACCTGCGCGACGCAGCGGCCCGGACCGGCGTCAATTACGAATTCCTGGTCGCGCAGGCGAGCGTCGAGAGCGGGTTTCACGGCAAGGCGCACGCGCGCCACAGCAGCGCCGCGGGCCTCTTCCAATTCACCGGCGCGACCTGGCTGCGCATGATGCGCGATCACGGCGCCAAATACGGTTATGGGGCGCTGGCGAAACAAGTGAAATTCACGCCGCATGGCGGCATCACCGTGACCGACAAGGCGACGCATGATCGCATTCTCGCCTTGCGTCGCGACGACCGGCTCTCGGCCCTCTTTGCCGCGGAGTACGCCAAGGAAAACGCGGTGCGCCTTCAAGCCGCGACCGGCCATCACGCGACGCCGGCAGAGTTGCATCTGGCGCATCTTCTCGGTCCCAACGGCGCGCTTCGGTTCTTGAAGGCGCATACGGACGACAGCCATCAAACGGCGGCCAAGGTCCTGCCCGCAGCGGCACGGCATAATCCGGCGCTCTTTTACGGCGGCGGCCATACGGCGGAGTCCATCGCCACCGTCTATCGGAAGATCCAGGAGCGTTTCGATACGCCGCTGCGCCAAGTCACTGCGCTCGAGAGCGAGCAATTGCGGCCGGCCTTGGGCTTGTCGGATCAGGTGCCGACGCCGCGCATCGATCGGAGCGTCTAGCGGCTCCGTCGCTGCGACCTTATCGCGGCCTCAACCGATCGCATTGTCGACCATGCGGTCGGCGGCCAACGCGCCGGCGGGCGCGGCTTGCATCCAGGTGGCGTGCGATGGCGCGCTGCGGCGCCGGAAGCGCCACACCGCGGCTGGCGGGAAATTGCGCCAGATGCGGGCGGCAAGCTCGCCCTTGAGCCCCGCCTTTCGCCGCCGCAGCGGCGAGAAGGCACCGTAGGTATATTGGATGAAGGCGCCGTTCTCGGCGAGCAGCGCGAAGCTCTCGTCGACGATGCGCTGGCGCACCGCGTGGGGCATGCTCAGCAAGGGTAGGCTCGAGACGACGCTCGCGACCCGCCCGACGCCCAGCGGCGCGAGCAAGCCGCGCAGCTGTGCGGCATCGCCGCAAATGATCCGGAGCGCGGGAAAGCGCCGCTTCAACAGGGCGCAGAAAGCCGCGTCGCTCTCAACGACGATCAGGTCCGCCGGCGCGAGCCCTGCCTCGAGCAGCGCTTTGGTCACGCTTCCCGTGCCGGCGCCGAGCTCGACGACGAGGCCGCTCCCGGGCACAATTTGGGCGGCCATGGCGCGGGCGAGATGGCGGCTGGCCGGGGTCAGGGCCCCGATCTTGTGCGGTGCGATAAGCCAGCGCGCCAGAAAAAGTCCTTCGGCCGGCCATGTCGAATTAAGCAGATTCGACGTTATTTTGTTCATTCTCTCCGTCCTAGACTTTCCCCGATGATTGATCGCGTAATCCGGTTCGGCACCGCTTAACAAGGGCACCGGCCGGTCGGAAGCGCTAAATCGGCTTATCACACATGCAATCAGGTAGAATGCTATGGCAGTTCGCGCAGAGCAGCACAAGCAGGCGGTGATCGACGCTGTCTCCGATTTGGCGGCGACCCGGCTCCAGGCCGATGCGGGCGGCAGCGCGCGGCGGTTCCTGAGCCAGTTTTACGCTCATGTCTCGCCGACCGATCTGGTCGGTCGGTCGCCCAACGAAATCTACGCCACGGCGGTCTCCTTGTGGGAGTTCGCGCAGCGCCGGACGGCGGGCGAGGCAATTCTGCGTGTCTTCAATCCGCGCGGTGCCGACGGGCATTCCGGCCCGCGCCGCACCATCGTCGAGATCGTCAATGACGACATGCCGTTTCTCGTCGATTCGGTGAGCATGGCGCTCAACGCCGAAGGCGCGATCCTTCATCTGATCATCCATCCGATCTTGCGTCTCGAGCGCGATAGCGGCGGGCGCATCATGCAGCTCTACGACACCGACGCGACGAGCGGGCGCGCGGAGTCGGTCATGCATGTCGAGATCTCGGAGACGCGCGAGCCGGCGCAGCTCGCCGCGATCGCGCGACGCCTCGAAGCGGTGCTGGCCGAAACCCGGCAGGCAGTGGCGGATTGGCGCGCGATGCGCGATGCGCTCGTCGAGTCGCGCCGCGAGGTCGAGCGCAGCAAGGCGCCGGTGAGCGCGGACGATCTCGCCGAAGTGCTCGACTTCCTCAGCTGGCTCGACGACGACAACTTCACCCATCTCGGATGCCGCGAATACCGATTTGTACCGGCTGCCGAGGTCGGCATCAAGCCGGGGCTGGGGATTTTGCGCGATCCCGCCTACCGCGTCTTCGACGGCTTGCGCGACTTCGCCAACTTGCCGCCCGAGCTGCAGGCTTTCCTGCGCACGGCACAGCTTCTTCTCGTCAGCAAGTCGAGTCGCCGCGCCCGCGTGCACCGCCCGGTGCGCATGGACGCGATCGGCGTGAAGCTGTTCGGACCTCAGGGCGAGGTCGTCGGCATGCGGCTTTTCCTCGGCCTGTTCACGTCTCAGGCCTATCGCCGCGGCGTGCGTTCCGTCCCCATGCTGCGCCGGAAGGTCGCCGGCGTCCTCGCGCGCAGCGGCTTCGATCCCGCCAGCCATGACGGCAAAGCGCTCGCGCATATTCTCGAGACCCTGCCGCGCGACGAGCTGTTTCAGATTTCGGACAACGATCTCTATGAGATCGGCATCGGCATATTGGGCCTGCAAGAGCGGCAGCGGACGGCGATCTTCGTGCGCCGCGATCCTTTCGGCCGTTTCGTCTCGTGCCTCGTCTATGTGCCGCGCGAGCGCTACGATACCGCGCTGCGCCAAAGCCTCGGCGCCATTCTCGAGGACGCCTTCGCCGCCAAGGTCGACAGCTTCACGACGCAGCTCGACGATGCGGTCTTGGCCCGCGTTCACTTCCTGCTCTATGCCGAAGGTCAGTTGCGCGATCCCGATCTCGAAGCGCTGGAGCGCCGGCTCGCGGAAGCGGCGCGAAGCTGGCCCGAGCGGCTTACCGAGGCGCTCATCGACACGCATGGCGAAGAAGCCGGCCTCGCGCTCGCTTCGCGCTACGCCGCCGCGTTCCCGTCCAACTACCGCGAGCATTGCGGCGCGGCGGCCGCGGTCGGCGATATCGCCCTCATCGAGGAGGTACGGCGCGGCGCGCCCCTGGCGCTTTCGCTTTATCGTGCGCAAGGCGCGGCACCGGACGAGCTGCGATTCAAGATCTTCCACGATGGCGCGCCCTGCTCGCTCGCCGATGTTCTGCCGGTGCTCGAGAATATGGGGCTGAAGGCGATCACGGAGAATCCGTTCGAGATCGCCGTCGCCGGCGATCCGCGCGCGGTATGGATGCAGGATTTCGGTCTCGTCTCGCCGTTCGGCGCGATCGATCTCGCCAACGACCATCGGCGCTTCGAGGACGCCTTCGCCCAGATCTGGGCCGGCGCGATGGAAAGCGACGGGCTCAATCGCCTCGTCTTGGCTGCGGGCCTCGATTGGCGCCAAGTCACGGTGCTACGGCTCTACGCCAAGCTCATGCGCCAGATCGGCTCGGCCTACAGCCAAGCGTGCATGGAAGACGCGCTCTCGACGCATCCCGCCATCGCGGCGCGGCTCGTCGCCCTCTTCGAGGCGCGCTTCGATCCGCGGGTCGCCGAGCGGGCCGCGGCCGAGACCGCACGGCGCGTCACCGAGATCCTCGGCGAGCTCGACAAGGTCGAAAGCCTCGACGAGGATCGCATCCTGCGCGGGTTTCTTGCCTTGGTCGAGAAATCGCTGCGTACCAATCATTTCCAGCGTCGGCCCGACGGCGCACCGAAACCCTATCTCTCGGTCAAGCTCGCGAGCCGCGAGATCGAACTGATGCCCCTGCCGCGTCCGCTGTGCGAGATCTTCGTCTATAGCCCGCGCATGGAGGGCGATCATCTCCGCGGCGGCCGGATCGCGCGCGGCGGCATCCGCTGGTCCGACCGCAAGGAAGATTTTCGCACCGAGATTTTGGGTCTGATGAAGGCGCAGATCGTCAAGAACGCCGTGATCGTGCCGACCGGCTCGAAAGGAGGCTTCGTCGTCAAGCGCATGCCGGCGCAGCGCGACCAGCAGCAGGCCGAGGCGATCGAGTGCTACAAGATCCTGATGCGCGGCATGCTCGATCTCACCGACAACATCGTCGGCGGCGCGATCGTGCCGCCTCGGGATGTGGTGCGCCATGATGGCGACGATCCCTATCTCGTCGTCGCTGCCGACAAGGGCACGGCGACCTTCTCCGATATCGCCACCGCGATCGCGGCGGAATACGGATTCTGGCTCGGCGATGCTTACGCTTCGGGCGGATCGGCCGGCTACGACCACAAGGCGATGGGCATCACCGCGCGCGGCGCGTGGGAGCTGATCAAGCGTCATTTCCGCGAGCTCGGCCGCGATGTCCAGGCCGTGGATTTCACCTGCGTCGGCGTCGGCGACATGGCGGGCGACGTCTTCGGCAACGGCATGCTGCGTTCCAAGCACACCAAGCTGGTCGCGGCGTTCAACCACATGCATATCTTTCTCGATCCCGATCCGGATCCGGCGAAATCCTTCGCCGAGCGGCAGCGGCTTTTCGATCTGCCGCGGTCGAGCTGGGCGGATTACGACAAGACGTTGCTCTCGCCGGGCGGCGGCATCTTCGAGCGCAGCGCCAAGTCGATCGCGCTCTCGCCGCAAATCCGCGCGGTGCTCGACATTGCGGCCGAACGTCTGACGCCCGCCGAGCTCGTTCGCGCGATCCTGATGGCCCCGGTCGATCTCCTCTTCTTCGGCGGCATCGGCACCTTCGTCAAGGCGTCGAGCGAGAGCCAAGCCGAGGCCGGCGACAAGTCGAATGACGCGTTGCGAATCAACGGCAGGGATATCCGCGCCAAGGTCGTCGGCGAAGGCGCCAATCTCGGCGTGACGCAGCTGGGGCGGATCGAATATGCGTCCGAGGGCGGGCGCATCGATACGGACGCGATCGACAATTCGGCCGGCGTCGACACCTCCGATCACGAAGTCAATCTCAAGATCCTGCTCAACGCGGTGGTCGCGGAAGGCGGGATCACGCTCGACCAGCGCGACGCGCTCTTGCGCGAGCTCACCGACGAGATCGCCGCGCTGGTCCTGCGGGACAATTACCTCCAGGGTCTTGCCCTCTCGATCGCCGAGGCGCAGGGGCCCGAGCGTCTCGACGCCGAGGCACGGCTCATCCGCGACCTCGAGCGCGCCGGCCAGCTCGACCGCGCCATCGAGTTTCTGCCCAGCGAGGACGCGCTGGCGGCGCGGGCCCAGGCGCGTC
>JBJKPV010000396.1:0-6554 GCA_046706015.1 Allostellaceae bacterium
GAAACCATGCTCGTTCTCATCGGCGGCATCGTCGCGCTGATGATGGCGGGTTTGCCCGTTCCCTTCGCTTTTCTCGGCGTCAATTGCGTCGCCGCCTATTTCCTGATGGGAGGGACCGGCGGCATCATCCAGGTGCTCGCCAACGCGACCGTCTCGATCTCCACCTTCACGCTCATCGCGATACCGATGTTCCTGCTGATGGGCGAGCTGTTCTTCCGCACCAAGATGGTGCTGCGCGTCTTCGACACGCTCGAGATGATGCTTGGCCGCGTGCCGGGCCGTCTCAGCTACCTCGCGGTCACGGGCGGCACGCTGTTCTCGGCGCTGCTCGGCTCGTCCATGGCGAATACGGCGATGCTCGGCTCACTTCTCACCGGCGAAATGGAGCGCCGCGGCTACAAGCGGCACATGAGCATGGGCCCGATCATGGGCACGGGCGGGCTGGCCATCATCATTCCGCCGTCGGGGCTCGCGGTTCTCTTGGGCAGCCTCGCCAATGTCGATGTCGGCAGCCTGCTGATCGGCGGTTTCGGGCCGGGCATTCTTCTTGCCGGGCTCTACGTCGCCTTGATCTACCTCCAGCTGAAGATCGATCCGACCGCGGCGCCGCAATACGACGTGGCCCGGCCACCCTTTCTCGTCATGCTGATGTCGCTGATCCTCAACGTGCTGCCGATGGGGCTCGTCATCTTCAGCGTCGTCGGCCTGATCCTGCTCGGCTGGGCAACGCCGACGGAATCCGCGTGCTTCGGCGTGCTCGCCGTTCTGGTCCTCGCCATCTGCATGCGCTGCCTGACGATGGACGCGATCGTGCAGTCGGTACGCGGCGCGGTGCGGGTGACCGCGTCGATCTATCTCATCATCATCGGCTCATCGACTTTCAGCCAGGTTCTCGCCTATACCGGCGCGAGCTCCGGATTCATCGATTACGCCACCAGCGCGCATGTGGCACCGATGGTGATGGTCGTGATCATGTTCGGGGTGCTGCTGGTCCTCGGCTGTCTCATGGATCCGGCCTCGATCCTTCTGCTGACCGTGCCGATTTTCTTCCCGCTCGCTCAGGCCCTTCATTTCGACCTGATTTGGTTCGGCCTCATCGAACTCATGGGCCTCGAGATCGGGTTGCTGACGCCGCCCTTCGGCACGTCATTGTTCGTGATGATGGGCGTCGCGCCAGCGGGGACCACATTCTTCGAGGTGGTCAAGGCGGCGATCCCTTATGTCATCTGCGACCTCGTCGCCGTCGCCATCCTCATGCTCTTCCCGCCGCTCGGCACCTACATACCGAGCCTGATGCATTAGGCCGCCCCGTTTCCGCGCGGCGTCCGGGCGCGAAATCCGACCGGGCTTGACAGCACCGGCCCTGCTCTGACAGATCAAGTGTCGGCGCGCGTGAGCGCGCGGCGATACAAAGAAGGCATGGTTTCGACATGACGCAACCGCATCGGACGCCCCGGAGGGCCGGCTGGCTCTCATCGCCGGCCGCTCGGCGCCGAGGCGATTTCGCGCGGCGGTTGCCGTGACCACCAAAAAAAGCACGCGCCTCAATCAAGTGCGCGAGGCGCTGGCGGACGACATCCTCTCCGGCCGGCTCGCCGCCGGCACCCGTCTCGACGAGGCAAGCCTTGCCAAGCGCTTCGCCGTTTCACGCACCCCGGTGCGCGAGGCGCTACGCGAGCTCGCCGCCACGGGACTCATCAGCAGCAGGCCGCATCAAGGCGCAGTAGTGGCGGCCGTCTCCGCAGAGCGCCTGGCCGATATCTTCGAAGCCGTCGCCGAGCTCGAAGCGACCTGCGCCCGGCTCTGTGCCCTCAAGATGACGGCGGCCGACCGCCGCCAGCTTGAGGAGATGCATCGCCATTGCCGTGAGCTGGTGCGCTCGGGCGACGCCGAACGCTATCACGCCGCCAACGCCGCCTTTCACGCCGCGATCCATCGTGGCAGCCGCAACGCCGTGCTCGAGGAGGCGGTCGCGACTATGCGCAACCGCTTCGCGCCGCTGAGCCGGGCGCAATTCCGCGAAACCGGCCGCCTCGCCCAATCCTTTGCCGAGCATGAAGAGATCGTGCGCGCGATCCTGCGCGGCGACGGCGATCAGGCTTATCGCGGTACCCTACGCCACCTCACCAATGTGCGGTACGCTTTCGATGATTACACCGCCGCGCATTCCAGCCCCGAAGCGCCCGAGGCGGCGGAATTGGATCACGCGCCGCGCCGCGCGATGAAGTCGCGCCAGCCGCCATAGGACGTGATGTCCTCGACGTTGCGCGTCGCTTCGGCCTCGCAGAGAAAGCCTTTGACGACGCGCCCGTCGTCGAGAACCAGGGTCCCGATCGTCAGGGGCGGCGGCACCGCGGCGACAAAGGCGCCGAAGGCGGCGATGCTCAGCGACCAGATCTCGATTTCGATCGCAGCGCCCGAGGCGCCGCGCACCAGGCCGGGCCGGGGCGGGTCGCCATCGAGAAAGAACATCCGATAGAGCGGCGCCGTGCGGGCGCAGCGCGACAGCGTCGCGCCGCGCCCGCGCAATTCGCCATTGAGCGGCATGCCGGAAAGATGGCTGCCGAGCACCGCCAGCTCGACGCGCTCCGGGATCGGCGTCGCTGTCGCCGCGAGCGCGGGAGGTGCCAAGCGCTGCGCCGTCGCGCCGAGCGGCAGATCAAGCCGCCGCTGAAAGGCGTCGCCCAAAGCCGCGAGCGCGTTATCGGCGCCGGACGGCGCCAAAAGGCTCACGCCGAAGGGCATACCATCGCGCCGGAACCCCGCCGGCAGCGCGATCGCCCCAAGATCGAGCAAATTGACGAAATTGGTGTAGGTGCCGAGCTGCGTGTTGAGCCGCAGCGGCTCGGCCTCGACCGCGTCGCGCGTGAAGATCGTGCCGGCGGTGGGCAAGAGCATGAGATCGGCCGCGCGCCACGCCCCTTCCGCCCTTCGCCGCAGCGCCGTGAGCCGATACTCAGCCATGAACGCATCCACGGCGCTAAAACGCGTGCCGCCGCCGATGATCTCGCGCGTGATCGGCAGCAGGGCCTCGGGCTTGGCTCCAAAGAAGGCTTTGATCGCTGCCAGCCTTTCGGCCACCCACGGTCCCTCATAGAGCAGCGCCGCGGCCTCGCGGAACGGCGCGAAATCGATCTCGACGCGCGTGCCGCCCAGCGCTTCGAGCGTCGCGACGGCGGCCGCAAAGAGGTCCGGCGCGTCGGCATCGCCGAAGAAATCGAGCTCGGGCTCGTGCGGCACGGCGAAGCGAAAATTTGCGCCGAAGGGCGGCGACATCGGCACGGCGCGCGCAAACGGATCCGCCGCGTCGTAGGTTCCGCAAATCGCGGCGATCGCCGCGGCGTCGGCACAACTCAGGGCGAAGATCGAAACGCAGTCGAGCGAGCGGCAGGCCGGCACCACGCCGCGTGTGCTGATCCGGCCGCGCGTCGGTTTCAAGCCGACGATATTGTTGAAGGCGGCGGGAACGCGGCCCGAGCCCGCCGTGTCGGTGCCGAGTGCGAAGCTCACCAGGCCCGCAGCCACGGCGACGGCCGAGCCCGAGCTCGACCCGCCAGGGATGTAGCGCGCATCGAACGGGTTGCGCGGCACGCCATAGGGCGAGCGGCAACCGACCAGCCCGGTCGCGAATTGATCGAGATTGGTCTTGCCCACCAGGATCGCGCCGGCCTCGATCAGGAGCGCGACGGAAGGCGCAGTCGCATCGGCCCGATAGGCGAAATCGGGGCATGCCGCTGTGGTCGTCATGCCGGCGATGTCGATGTTGTCCTTCACGGCAAAGGGCACGCCGAAGAGCGGCAGGCGCGCGATCAGACCGGGCTCGGCGGCGGCGCGCCGGTCGAGATCGGCGGCGCGCGCGCTCAGATCTTGGTCCGGAACACGCGTGATCCAGACCTTGTCGTCGCCCGCCGCTGCGATCCGGGCCAACACCTCCTCGATCACGGCGCCGGCGCCGGTCTCGCCCGCCACTAAACGCTGTCGCAACCGCGCAAAATCAAGGCTCGCCGTTGCCACCGCGTCTACCATCTCGTCGCCATTCCTTTTCGATCCAACTCAAGGGCGCCGCGCCCCGACGCACTCCTCTATGCAAACTTGGTGCTGTTTCAACGCCAGCGCCCTCGATTGGCCGTTTTGCCTGTCACGCCCGACGAAATTCAGCGGCGATTGCATACAAGCTGCGCATTTATGCCAATATTTTAGGCAAACCGAGACGGTAGTTTGCCCAAGTTATGGTCCGCGCAAGGCTTTCCACGCTGCGCCTTTTCGTTTCCGCCACGCGGCCCAAAAGGCATCAAAGCGATGGAGTTGGCGATGCTTGCATCGACGCGACCCGCGCTTGCGCCGCCGATCCACCACTGTCGTGGCGAAGTTGGCATAAGCCTTGCGACGCGTTTTCACGAGGTCACGCAACGCCGCGCATCGCGTGGCGCGATCAAAATCAGATCCGCGATACGAGAGGGAGCACCCGATGAGTTTTGACCGTCTTTCACGCCGCCGCTTGCTGAGCAGCGCCGTCGCGCTCGGCGCGACCGGCGCCATCGCCACCGCTCTGCCTCTGCGCTCGGCCTTTGCCGCGAGCACCACGGTCGGCTTCATCTATGTTGGGCCGCATGACGATTTCGGCTACAACCAATCCCATGCCCAAGGTGCCGCGGCGGTGGCCAAGATGCCCGGCGTGAAAGTTCTCCAAGAAGAGAACGTGCCCGAGGACGTGGCCGTCGCCAAGACGATGGAGTCGATGATCGAGGAGGACGGCGCCAGCCTGCTCTTCCCCACCTCTTTCGGCTATTTCGATCCTTACATCCTCCGCGCGGCGCCGAAATTCCCCAAGGTACGCTTCGAGCATTGCGGCGGCCTCTGGACCGACAAGGATCCGAAGAACATCGGCAGCTATTTCGGCTATATCTTCGAGGCGCAATACATCAACGGCATCGTCGCCGGCTATTCGAGTAAATCGGGCAAGCTTGGCTTCGTCGCAGCCAAGCCCATTCCTCAGGTGTTGCAGAACATCAATGCCTTCACCTTGGGCGCCCGTCTCGTCAACCCCAAGGCCACGACGGAGCTCATCTTCACCGGCGACTGGTCGATGCCGGTCAAGGAGGCCCAGGCCACGAACAGCCTGATCGATCAAGGCGTCGACGTCGTTACCATGCATGTCGACAGCCCCAAGGTCGTGGTCCAGACCGCGGCCAAGCGCGGCGCGATGGTGTGCGGCTATCATTGCAGCCAGGCGGCGCTCGCGCCTGAGGCCTATCTCACCGGCGCGGAGTGGAACTGGACCGATCTCTATCCGAAATTCGTCTCGATGTGGATGAAGCACGAGCCGATTCCGAATTTCTATCGCGGCGGCTTCAAGGAAGGGCTGATCAAGCAATCGCCTTATGGACCCAAGGTCTCAGCGGCCGCGCGCAAGCACGCCGACGAGGTGAAAACGACGCTCACCGCGGGCAAATACGTCATCTTCAAGGGCCCGATCGCCAACAATGCGGGCAAGACCGTGATCGCGAAGGGCGACGAGTTGATCCAGACCAACGCCACGGATGTGAAGCTCGAGGCGATGAACTTCCTGGTCGAGGGCGTGCTCGGCAAGCTTCCCGCCTGAGCGCGGATCGCGGAATCGCAGCGCTCATGGCCGAGGAGATCGCAACCGTCATCGCCACGCAAACTCGCGCGGCTGCGCCCAAGCGCGCCCGGATCGGGATCGGCGCCGCCGCCGAGGCGGTGCTGATCCCGGCCGGCGCGCTCGTCGTCTCGCTCCTGCTCTTCGGCCACTTCGTCGCGCTCGCGGGCGTCAACCCGCTCGCCGTTTACGGCTATATGATCCAAGGCTCGGTCGGCTCTTGGTTCTCGATCCAGAACACGCTGACCCGCGCGGCGCCGCTGCTGCTGACCGCGCTGTGCACGGCGTTGCCGGCGCAGCTAGGCTTGATGATCATCGGCGGCGAAGGCGCTTTCGTCATCGGCGGGCTCTCAGCCACCGCGGCGGGTGTCGCGCTCCACGGTACCGGGCCTCTTATCGTGCAGCTCGGCATGGCGGTAGCCGGCATCGCCGCGGGCGGGTTCTGGATCGCTTTCGCCGGCGCGCTGCGCTATTGGCGCGGTGTCAACGAGACCATCTCCAGCCTGCTGCTGGTCTATATCGCCATTGCCATCCTCAACCAGCTGGTCGAGGGCGTGTTCCGCGACCCGGCGAGCCTCAACAAACCCTCCTCGCCCTCGATCGGCGACGCCAACATGATCGGCAGCATCCCCGGCACGGAGGTCCATTGGGGCCTCGTCATCGGCATCGTCATCTGCATCCTCGCTTACGTGCTGATGCGCCACACCACGGTTGGTTTTGCGGCACGCATCGCCGGCGGCAATCTGCGCGCCGCACGCATGGTCGGGCTCTCGGTCGGCAAGCTCGTGCTCCTCACCTGCTTCATCGGCGGCGGCGCCGCCGGCCTTGCCGGCATGATCGAGATCGCCGCGGTGCAGGAGCGCGCCAATGCCGATCTGGTCGCCGGCTATGGCTATACCGGCATCCTGGTCGCCTTCCTCGCGCGGTATAATCC
>JBJKPV010000397.1:0-5384 GCA_046706015.1 Allostellaceae bacterium
GGCAGCAATTCCGCGATGGCGGCTATTTCTCGATCAATGGTGGCGTCAATTTCGCGGCGACGCAGAAGATCATGGATTTGTTCTTCAAGCTGCGCGACGAAAGCCCCAACAATTATCTCTCCAAGCCCTCGGACGTCTACGACACCGGCCCACTCAAAGCGGCGCTCGACAAGATGGGCGTGGTCAAGGGGACGCCGGGCCTGCCCGATGTTCCCGACTGGGATAAAAGCGTCGCGGCGCATGCCGGCTGAGCCGGCCCGCCTCAGCGTCATACGAAACCGGTTCACGTCCGCGGTCCATGCCCGAGCTTGAATTCGTCAAGGTCCGCAAGAGCTATGGCAGCCCGACGGGCGATCGGCTGTTGGCGCTGGACGATTTCAGCCTCAAGGTCGAGACGGGCCGTTTCATCACGGTCGTTGGTCCCAGTGGCTGCGGCAAGACCACCTTGCTGCGCATGGCAGCAGGTCTGATCCCGTCCGACTCCGGCGAGATCCGCCTCGATGGCGATCTGCTCCGCGGCCCCAGCCCGAAAATGGCGATGGTCTTCCAGAGCATCGGCCTGATGCCGTGGAGGACCATTCGCGACAACGTGGCGCTGGGACTGCAGCTGCAGGCGCATCGCTGGAAACTGACCGCGGAAGAGGATCGGCTCATCCAATCGACCTTGGCCATGGTCAAGCTCACGGGCTTCGAGCACTACTATCCGCATCAGCTTTCGGGCGGGATGCAGCAGCGGGTCGGGCTGGCGCGGGCGCTCGCGCGTCAGCCGGAGATTCTCCTCATGGATGAGCCCTTCGGTGCGCTCGACGCGCAGACCCGGACGGTGCTGCAGGACGAGCTTCTCACCCTGTGGGGTCGCATCAAAGGCACCGTGCTCTTCATCACCCACGATCTCGACGAGGCGATCTATCTTTCGGACATGGTCGTGATCATGGGACGCCGGCCGGGGCGGATCAAAGAAGTGCTGACGGTCAACCTGCCGCAGCCGCGCTACAGTTACGACGCGCGCGCGGAGCAGGAATTCTCGCGCCTGCGGGCTATCGCCTGGCAGAGCATCAAGGAGGAACTATGAGCCAATCCGCGCTTCCGCTTGCCGGCGGAGGGAAGAACGGCGCGAGGTCGGCGCTCGCGCGGTTGGGCGGCAATTACTACCTGCTTGCCCTGCTATCGGCACTGGGGTTCGTTGCGCTCTGGCAGATCGTCAGCATGAACGTTCCGCCGGTCATCCTCCCCGCGCCGGTGAAAGTCGCCGTCGCTTTCGTCGACCTCACCGCCTCGGGTGAGTTGGTGAAAGCCACGGCGCAGACGGTTTGGCCCTTTACCATCGGGCTCGTGGTCGCCTTTGTCGTCGGCACGGGGCTCGGTCTGCTTCTCGGCATCTTTCGCCCGGCCGCGCGGGTACTCGACCCGTACATCTTCATGTTTTGGTCAATTCCCAACATCGCCTGGCTGCCGCTGTTCATTGCCTGGTTCGGCGTCGGCAATCTGACCTTGGTGATCTTCGTCTTCGTCTCGGCGGTTTTCCCGCAGCTCTTGACCGTCGAGGCCGGCGCCAAGGAGGCGGACAGCGCCCTGGTCGAGGTTGCGCGCTCGCTCGGCGGCACAAGGCACGAGATCCTGCGCACCGTCGTGCTGCCCTCGTCCATCCCCTACATCATCGCCGGCTTGCGCATTGCGGTGGGAAGGGCGCTGGTCGGAATCATCGTCGGCCAGTTGCTCATCGTCGCCACCGGCATCGGCTATATGTTCCAGTTCTACGGCGAGACGCTGTCGCTCGCGAAATATTTCGCGCCTCTCATCGTCATCGCAGCACTGGCGGTCGCGCTCAATCGTGCCGTGAACTGGGCGGAGCACGCCTTCATCCCGTGGAAGCCCCGCGCCTTCACCTGATAGGCGCGACGCGGGGCAGGATTTCTTTTTCGATCCCCGGCTCCACCGGTGGGGATCGCCCTAATGCTTCGGCAGGAAGCGCTCGGTATAAAGCTTCGACATGTCGGGCGCGGTCTCCAGCAGCTTCAGCGCGATGAAGGAGCGCTTCAAGTTGGCGAGCGACTGCGCGTCGAATTTGCCGGTGCTGCTGAACCCGCCGATGTTGAGATCATATTCCTTCGCCTGAACGCTGGCCGGGAACCCGGTCACCCCGCTCTCGATCTTCACCGTCTCCGCTTTATGATGGCGCATGAAGTTGACCGTCTCGAACCAGGCGGCAAGGAAGCGCCGCACCGCGTCGGGGTTGGTCTCGATGATATGCTTGGTCGCAAAGAGCATGCCGGCGCCGAGATTGCCCTCCTATTTCGAAACCGGGACCAACAGCCGCCCGCTCTTCTTCGCCTCCATGTTGAACGCGACCGAAGTCGGGCCGATATCGGCGTCGACCGCATGGGTGCGGAAAGCCGCGACGATGCTGGCGGCGCCGTTGCCGATCGCGACGATCTTAATGCCGTTGGGGCCCCAGCCCTGGGTCCGCGCCAATTCGAGCGCCAGCCAATAGGTGAGGCCGCCCGCGCTCGACACGCCGATCTTCTTGCCCTTGAGCTGCGCCACCTCATGAATCGGCGAATCGCCGGGGAGCATGATGCCGATGAAGCTCACTGGCGGGAAGGCGTTGCAGATGGCGATCTCGGGCGATCCCTTGGCGATGAGCGCCATTTCCGGGCCGGCACCCGCGCCGATATCGATGCTGCCCGCGGCCATCGCCTGATGCATCTTGCCGCCGCCCGAGAAATTGGCGACTTGAACGTCGAGCCCATGCTTGGCGAAGATGCCGGATTTGACGCCGACATCGACGGCCAAAGTGGGGGCCGCGGCGCGCGCCGCCTTGCCGACATGCAGGACCACGGCGGCTTGGCCGGGCGATGCGAAAATTCCAAGGGCAAACGCGGCGACGAGGCCGGGCAGAACGAACTTCCTCACAGTAACCTCCCTGAACACAATCACGCGCGGCGCAGCTGAGCGTCGCGTCGCCGCTTCAGGACAGAATGCAATCTTTCGTTCGCGCGGGCAACCCGCACGATATCAGTCGCGTTTGCGTCGGCGCTGCGCGCCCGAAGCGCGCTTGCGGCCGGCCATCACGCATCCGAATAGGCCGAAGCAAGCGCTGCCCACCCTAAAACCGTCGCTGACGAGGCGACGCCCGCTCAGCGAATCTCGAAGACGAGTTTGCCCTGCAAGTGCCGTGATTCGCTGATGCGGTGAGCCTCGGCCGCATCGGCCAGCTTGTAGCGGACGATCGTCGGCGGCCAAACCGCGCCTTTCTCGAGGAGCGCGGCGATGCGCTCCAAATGCGCGCGATCGCGCGCCACCGCCGGGCGCAAGGTCTGCACATCCTTGCGGCTCGGCGCGAATCCAGCGGGCGCCGGCGCAATCCAGACCAGCCTTCCGCCCGGTTTCAAGACGTCGTAGCAGCCAGGCCTCACCTCGCCCCCGACCGTGTCGAAGACGACGTCGCAGCCGGTCGCGGTCTTGGCGAAATCTTCGCTGCGATAGTCGATCACGCGGTCGGCGCCGAGGCTGCGAACGTAGGTGCGATTGCTGGCGCTGGCGGTGGTGATGACTGTCGCGCCGACATGCTTGGCCAGTTGGATCGCGAAGCCGGCGACGCCCCCTGCGCCGCCTTGGATGAGGATCGTCTCGCCTGATTGGAGCCGGGCCGTGTCCTCGATCGCCCAGAGCGCGGTCAGCCCGGTGAGCGCCATCGCCGCCGCCTCGACATGGCCGAGCTTGGCCGGCTTCTTGGCGACGATCGCCGCTTTGATTGCGATCTTCTCCGCATAGGCGCCTTCCTGGCCCTGATCGGTCACGCCAAACACGGCGTCGCCGATGGTTAGGTCACGCACGCCCGCGCCGAGCGCGCTGACCACGCCCGAGAAATCACGCCCCAGGATGTGCGGAAAGCGGATATTGCCGTAAGGACCACCGCCGCGGCGCACCTTGTAATCGGCCGCGTTGACGCTCGCGGCGTGAATGTCGACGACGACCTCGCCTGCCTGGGCGACGGGGTCCGGCGCCTCGGCGTAGCGCAGCATCTCGGGCCCGCCGTGATTCACCAACAGCACCGCTTTCATGGCTTCTTCCTCCGCTGGGAGGGGCGTCGCAAGATCGCGCGCCCGTTTCTTCTCCGGCCATGGATAGCGCCGGATCGTGCCTTCCGTCAAAACGACAAGGTGCACTGGAATTGAAGCACCAGCGCGTTCTTGAGTGTCGGGTCGGTATTCGGGTGAACGACATATTGGAGGTCGGGCTGCACGGCGAGCCAGTCGTTGATCGGCGCCAGATAGCTGAGCTCGAGCGCGATCTCGGCGCCGGCGACGCGCGCGCCCTGCTGCGTCTGTTCATCGATGTAATGGGAGCTATTGTGCGCGGCCGCCACCGCCGCGCCCATCATGTCGTCAGGGCGTCCGGGAACGAGCCCTGTAGCGGTGAGGCCCGCGCCGACATAGGAGCCGAAGCGATCGACGCGGTCATCGCCGATCCCCGCTTGGAGGAAACCGTTCACGCGCCAGCCAGGATCGGCCTGCGTCTGGAACAACAACCGATCGAGGATCGCGTAGGCGCCGTTGCTGCCGCGATGCTGTGCGGCTGTCCCGTTCGGCGCCGTTGCGCTCAGATCGCTGAATTTCGCCGTGTAATGCCAGACGCCAATGGCGAATTTGTTGTCGTAAGGAGGAAGGTTCGAGGCGCGGCCGATGCCGAGCGCTGACCGTTTCGACTCTTTTCCAGGATGAGGCCGGTCGAGAAAGGCGGCTTCGCCGACCAGCAGAACCCCGTCGCCGCGCGCGAAGATGCCGCTTCCTCCGCCCGGCCGGTCGAGCGGCACGCCGTCGAGCGCGGCGGCGCGAAAGACCACGTCGGGGGCGGGCTTGTAGGCGAGGCGGAAGCCGACCGAGGTATCGGGGAAGATCGAGGGCCCGGCCGCGCCGCTCTGCGCGAATTCGGGTCCGATGCCGAAGGAGCTGTTGAGAAAGAGACTCGCCGAGCGGAGCCGATAGAACTCGGTGTTGAGGTCGTAAAGCCCGGCCAGCGCCGAGGCGCGTGCGTCGAGGAAATTGTATTGCAGCCAAGCCTCGTAGAGCTTGAAGCCGGCTGGTCCGGCGATGTTGCTGATGCCCTGCGCGTCGCCCGCCAGGTTGCTGGGCTGGCTCCCTTCGATGTCGAGGCCGTCGAGAAAACCGGTCACGCCAGGAAGACCCAACAGAGTGGCGCCGTCGAGCGCGAGCTGAAGTTGGAGGTTTCCGACATAGACGGCGCCGCGCCGCGTGCCGCCCGACACGGTCGCAGCGACGTCGCCGATATAGGTGAGCGACGGAGCAATTCCCCTTCGGCTGAGCGCGTCCTTGGCGCCGCGCCACTCATCCGCCCGCGATGTGGGGGCGCCGACCAGGGTT
>JBJKPV010000398.1:0-6099 GCA_046706015.1 Allostellaceae bacterium
GGCCAAGCCCTGTGGGCGCGAGGAGTGCGGCAGCTCGGCGATGAGGCTGCGTGCCACCTGCGCATCGTTGAGTTGCCCCAACGCGTCCTGCACCGCGATGAGCCGGTCGAGATAGTCGGAAACAGCCTCGTTATCGAATAAATTTTCAAACATTTCAATAGGATATCGAATTTTTTTCGCCTGAATTCTTAATTCATGAAAGGATTCTTGATGGTCGAGGTCGACCTTCTTCAACTGCTTTCTCAAGTGGCGATGATGTTTAGTGAGAAGCTCACTGGCGAAGAGCTTTAAATCCTTGTGCCATTCATCGATGAACTCGGGCCGCGGACGATGCAGCCAGCCCGCCGCATCGACCGCAGCGACGACCTCGGCGATTTCGGCGCGAAAATCGACCGCGTCAGGCAGGGCGCGCTGCCGCGCCTCGCGCGCGCAGGCTTCGAGTTCGAGCAGCGCCGGCTCGTCGGTGAGCGCGGCCGCCATCGGCCGCAAGGTTCCGGAGAGGAACACGTCCCATTCGCGCACCCGGCTGTAGCGCCGGCCAAGCGCCGAGAGCCTGGCGCCGAGCGCGCGCCGTTCCGCGTCGGGCAGCATGCTGCGAAAGGCGGAAATGAGCGAGCGCAAGCGCCGCAACCCGACGCGAAAGCGGTGGACGCTCTCGGGCCTTTCCGATTCGCGATGGTGGCCGGCACTGCGCAAATTGCGCAAGCTGGCCGCAAGCATCACTTGCAGCCCGGCACCCGCGCTTTTGTCGGGAACAAGCGGCACATACGCAGTCGAAGCGACATCGCTGGCGGCAGCGGTCGCCAAGGTGCGCCTCACCGTCTCAGCCATTTTTGTCGACGCCTCCGGGGCTTTATCTTTTGTACCGCTGCGGCTCGGTCTTCGGCAAGACGAGGCTTGAGGAAAACCTGTGGATAAGTATGCGGGTGCACAAGCATAGCACTATATTCGTGGCTTAGAGACCATACCGGAGAGATTGCATGAAGCCCGAAATCGTCGTTGCGCCGCGCCTCTTGGATCCGGTGATGGCCGCGCTCGAGGTCGAATTCACCCGCCACGATCTCTGGCAGGCCCAAGACGCGGCAGGTTTTCTCGCGCCGCTTGCGGAACGAATTCGCGGCTTCGCCAGCTTCACCCACTATCCGGTGAGCGCGGACCTCATTGCCGCCTTGCCGCGGCTCGAGATCATCGCGACCATGAGCGTCGGCACCGATCACATCGACCTCGAGGCGGCCCGTGCCCGCGGCATCGCCGTCACCAACGCACCCGATGTGCTGACCGACTGCGTCGCCGATATCGGCATGGCTCTGGTGCTGGCGGTGGCGCGACGCCTCGTCGTCGCCGATCGCTTCGTGCGGCGCGGCGATTGGCTCAAGGGCGGCTTCCCGCTCGCCACCAAGGTCGGTGGTGCGACCATGGGCATTCTCGGGCTCGGCCGCATCGGCAAGGCGGTCGCCAAGCGCGCCGAGGGTTTCGGCATGCGCATCGTCTATACCGGACGGCACCGCCTGGACGATGTCGCCTATCCCTATTTCGACGATCTGCATGCCATGGCGCGCGACAGCGACTATCTCATGCTGACCGTGCCGGGCGGGCCGGCGACGCGCCACATGGTCGATACCCAAGTGCTCGACGCGCTCGGCTCCGAGGGCGTGCTCATCAACATTGCGCGCGGCAGCGTCGTCGACGAGAAGGCGCTGGTCGCCGCCTTGCGCGAGGGCCGTCTCGGCGGCGCCGGGCTCGATGTCTATGAAAACGAGCCGCACGTTCCCGAGGCGCTGATGGCGCTCGACAATGTCGTGCTGCTGCCCCATATCGCCAGCGCGACCTGGGCCACCCGGCTCGCCATGGGCCAGCTCATGATCGACAATTTGGAGGCGCATTTCGCCGGCAAGCCCTTGCTCACGCCGGTCGCGTGAACCCGCGCCGGTCGCGCGCCTCGGTTCAGGAGGCGAGCACCGCGTCGCTTGTCACGCGGTGATCGCCTTGGCGCAGCTCGAATGCGCTGGCGAAGGGACGCTCGGCGAGCAAGCGGCGCGCCTTGGCCATCGCTTCCGCGTCGCTGAGGCCTTCGATGGTCTCGGTGCCGACGAGCTGGTCGTTCGATCCCAAGAAGTAACAACGATATTGAGCCATGTCGTCCTCCCTTCCTGGCTCAGGCTTGCCAATGGAGGCCGCATTCGGGGGCGCGGCCCCGCTTGGCACTTATGATGACTCCATCGCTCGCGCGTTTCCAGTCGCGCGTGCGCGAGTCGGGTTTACGACAAAGGCGACAAACTCGCTTCGGTGAGCTCGCTTTGCAGCGAGGAAAAGCCTTCGCTCGCCACGCTCATCGCGATCTGCGACAGCTTGCCGGCTTCCTCAAAATATTGTGAGGCCGCCTTTTCGGCGTAGCGCCGCTGACATTCGAGCGCGTCCATCGGGCTGCGCGCGGCGGCGAGAACCTGCCAGGTCTCGGTATCCTCGCGCAGGCGCGCCTGGGTGAAGCGATTGACCTCCTCGGTGATGCTCGAGATGCCGCGCGCCCAGGCGCGAAACGCGCGCTCGTTGATGCCGAGAAGGGAATTAAGCTGTCCGTTCCAGCCCTTCGCCGCTTTCTGGCTCTGCGACGAGGCGGCTCCGGAGGATCGATCGGCCATGGCGCTCTCCACTGTCAGGGGGTGATTATAAACACGGAGTTAACCATGCGTCGTGAACCGCCGGCTTGATCTGAATCAAGGACACGGCAATCGCCGCCAGCGCACCGAATGATCAGACCGGCCCGAACAGCGTATTGTCGGTGAGATCCCCCGCGCGGGCCCGCTCCAGCTCCTGGCTGTAGCGCCGCAGTGCATAAGCCTCGGTGACGAAGCCGATGACGTGGTGGTCGGTCGCGCTCGCCAGCACGGGCAGGGATTCGACCTCGGCGCCGAGGAAGAGATTGAGCGCCGCGCGCACATTCTGCTGCGGCAGGAGGAACTGATTGACGCCTTCGCGCAGATCGCGCGCGGTCATGGTCGCGAGCTTCTCGTCGTAATCCGGGCTGTGCGCGTCGGGCGTCAGCACCATGCCGGCATAATTGCCGTCCTTGTCGACAAGGAAGGCGCGTTTGGTTGCGCCCAACGGGAATTGCCGGCGCAGTTCGGCCAACGGCAAATCCTCGGGAATGGTATGGACATCGCGGCGCATCAGCTTGATCGCGGTCATGTCGCGGACCCAGCCGATATCGGCCGCGCCGCGGATAGGCACGCCGCGGACATGGAAGCGCCAGGTGGCGAAGGAATAGCCGAAGCCGCTGCGTACGATGAGCGAGGCGACGATGACACCGACCGTCACCCCGACCGAGGCGTAAAAATTCGCGGTGAGCTCGAGCACGAGGAGGATCATGGTCACGGGCGCGCCGACGATCGCCGCCGCCATCGTGCCCATGCCGACCAGGGTATAGGCGGTCTGATCGGGCGGATGGAACGGCGTCAGATATTGAACGACGACCGCGGAAGCCGCGCCGAACAGCGAGCCGAGGAAGAGCGACGAGCTGAAGAGACCGCCGCGAAAGCCCGAGCCGACCGAGATCGCCGAGGCGAGCGCCTTGGCCGGGATCAGGAGAAGCAGGATCAGCGCCGGGATCTGGCCGGCGATCACCTCTTGGATGGCGCCATGGCCGCTGCCCAGGACCTGAGGGAAGAAGAAGGCGACGGCGCCGACGCCGGCTCCGCCCAGGGTCGGGCGCAGCCAGGCCGGGACGGAATAGCGCCGGAACACCTTCTCGAGCCAGGTGACCGTCAACATGGTGATGATGCCGATTCCCGAGGCGACGACGCCCATGATGCCGAAGACGAGATAGTCGCGGCCGTGGATTTGCATCGCCTCGGAGACGAAGAAGAGCGGGTCGGAGCCGGCGGTCCAGCGCATCGCGAAGGTTCCGGTCAGCGCGGCGACCGTCACCGGCGCCAGCACCGAGGTCGAGTAACTGCCGATGATCAGCTCGAAGGCGTAGAAGGCGCCGGCGAGCGGCGCGTTGAAAGCGGCGGCGATCGCGGCCGAGGCGCCGCAGCCGACCAGGGTGCGCAGATCGTCGCGCCGCATGCGCATGATCTCGCCGATATGCGAGGAGAAACCCGCGCCGAGCTGGGTATAGGCGGCTTCGAGGCCGACCGAGGCGCCAAAGCCGCCCGACAAGACGGTGAGGAAGGTGAGGTTGATGCTGTCGATCAGCGACATCTTGCCGCCGTAGAGCGCGTTCGCTTCGATCGCGTCGACCACCTCGCGCGGCCGGACGCGGCGGATGATCCAAGTCGTGCCGCCGACGAGCGCGCCGCCGATGCAGGGCACCGCCAGCACCTTCCACCAGGTGAGGCCGATGCCCTCGCTCAAGAGATGGCCGCCCGCGAGATCGAAATTGAGCTGGTGCAGGAGCTGCATCGATTGGCGGACGGCGACAACGCCGACGCCGACCATCAGCCCGATGACGCCGCTGAAGGCGGTGAGGATGATCTGGTTGTTGCGCAGATGCCGCCGGTCCATCTGGCGCAGCAGCGCGCGCCAGCGCAAGCGCAGGAAGAACCGCGCCTCGCGCAAACCGGGGGCGTAGCGGTCGAGGGACAGGGCACGCAGATCGAGCGCGCCCGCCAGTTTCTTCGGTCCCCAGTCAACCGCCATCGACACTCATCCCGGCCGCGCTGCGTGCTTGGTTATAGGCACCATGCGCGCGCAATCTCCGCTCGTCTGGATGTCGGCGCCGCGCCAAAGCCAGGCAAGCATAAGTCCATAACGCTTTTATTTCCGTTGAAATTCCGGCGCCACCATGGCGATTGCGGCTTTTGCGCACGGGGGCAGGGATTTATTGACCATCGTCGAGCCTCGCGCAGCCTCGGCTAGGCGGTCGCCGGAAGGTCGGGCACGGAGCCGAGCCGCGCCGGGGCGTTGAGGCGCTCCAATTCCAAGAGCAGCGCGTTCTGGTCGAGCTCGGCCCCGCCATGAGTGACAAGATCGTGGTAAAGGCCGGTTACGCATTCGCTCAAGGGCAGGCGGAGTTTGGCCGCCTTGGCCGCGTCGAGGATCGTGTTCTGGTCTTTGAGCTGCACCCGCGCCCGGCCGCCCGGGCGAAAATCCCGCTCGATCATGCGCTTGCCGTGAAGCTCGAGGATCCGGCTGTCGGCGAAGCCGCCGCGCAGCGCCTCACGCACCGAAGCGGGATCGGCGCCGCTGGCCGCCGCCAGCAGCAAGGCCTCGGAGACGGCGCCGATGGTGATGGCGACGATCGCCTGGTTGCAGCATTTGGCGAGCTGACCGCTACCGGCGGGGCCGACGCGCGTGGCGCGGCCGAGGGCGGCGAAAATCGGCGTGGCGCGGGTGAAAGCATCCTTTTCGCCGCCCGCCATGATGGCGAGCGTGCCGGCCTCGGCTCCGACCACGCCGCCCGAGACCGGCGCGTCGAGATAGGCGATGCCGCGCGCCCCGAACCGTTGGGCGTGCTCGCGCGCCAGAGGCGGCGGGCTCGAGCTCATATCGATGACGAGGGCGCCCGGCTTTACGGCGGCGGCCGCGCCCTCGGGCCCGAAGAGCACGGCTTCGACGGCGGGCCCGTTCTCCAGCATGGTGATGACGCAATCGGCCTCGCCCGCCGCTTCGGCCGCGCTGGCGGCGACGCGGCTGCCGGGCCGGCAGACGGCCTCGGCCTTGGCGCGGCTGCGGTTCCACAGGGTCAGCGGAAATCCCGCCGCCATCAGGCGGCCCGCCATGGGCGCGCCCATCAGCCCGATGCCGAGGAAGGCGATGCGCTCGGTCATGCTACTATCCTTTTCTCAGTTCCGGTCATTGCACGCGCGCGCGAGACCGGCGTCAACCCGGAGGAATGCCATGCCCGACGATGCGACCAAGAAACCCCTGCGCAGCACGGCGTGGTTCGGCCATCAGGATCGCGAAGGCTTCAACCATCGCGCCTGGATGCGCAATCAGGGCCTGCCCACGCATCTCTTCGACGGCCGCCCGGTGATCGGCATCTGCAACACCTGGTCGGAGCTGACGCCCTGCAACGGGCATTTCCGCGACGTCGCCGAATGGGTGAAGCGCGGCGTGTGGGAGTCCGGTGGCTTCCCCCTCGAGTTCCCGGTGATGAGC
>JBJKPV010000399.1:0-2304 GCA_046706015.1 Allostellaceae bacterium
CTTGGACGAGATGCGCTCCGGCCCCGTCACCTTGACGTAGATGTTCTTCTGCTGATCGAGGAGGCGCAGATAGGCCTGAAAATCGGGATGATCGACGCCCTTTTTCGCATCGGGGATCGACATGTGGTCGAGCACGATCGTGGTCGGCAACGCCTTCAAGAACGGCGTGATCGTCGGCAGGCTCGGCGCCTCGAAATAGACCACCGTGTGCCAGCCCAAGGGCGCGATCTTCTTGGCGACGCCGAGATAGACTTCATGCGGGGTGGCGTCGACCAAACGCGGCAGGAAGTTGAAGCGCACGCCGCGCATGCCGGCCTTGTCCATGTCCTTCAGTTCGCTCTCGGCGATGGTCGGCTTCACCACCGCGATGCCGCGCGCCATGCCGTTGGAGTTGAGCATCGCATCGATGGTCGCGGTGTTGTCGGTGCCGTGGCAGCTCGCCTGGACGATCACGTTGCGCTGGAAGCCCAGATAATCGCGCAGCTTGAAGAGCTCTTCCTTGGGCGCGTCATAGGGCGTGTATTTGCGCTCGGGCGCGAAGGGAAACTTCGCCGCCGGACCAAAGACGTGGCAATGCGCGTCGACCGCGCCGGGCGGCGCCTTGAATTTCGGCTTCGAGGGCGAAAGGCAATAGGATTTGAAATCACCGTCAGCGCTCATTGCGCCTGCTCCTTGTCCATTTCGGCATAGACCTGCTGAACGCGCGTGAAAGCCGACATCGCCGCCGGGACGCCCGCATAGATCGCCGCCTGCATCAGCACTTCCTTGACCTCGTCGCGGCTGACGCCCGTCTGCTTCGTCGCACGGATATGGACGGCAAGCTCGTCATGCCGGCCCAAGGTCGTCAGCATGGCGATGGTCAGCATGCTGCGCGTCTTCGGTTCCAAGCCGGGGCGCGACCACACTTCGCCGAAGGCGTAGCGGGTCACGAACGCCATCCATTCCTCGTTGAAGGGCGTGAGCCGGCTTTGCGCGCGCTCGACCACCGCCTCGCCCATGATCTTCTTGCGGGTCTCGAGCCCGCGCGCGTAAAGCTTGTCGCTCTCGTCCATCGCGGACCTCCTATTGCGCGGCGAGGAACTCGCCGAGCGCGCGGTTGAGCGCGTCGGGCTGCTCGACCGTGACGATATGCGCGCATTGCGGGATGATCACGAGCTTCGAGCCCTTGATCGCCGTGTTCATCTCGCGCGCGGAGGAAACGGTCGTCGCCGGATCGTCCTCGCCGACCACGATCAGGGTCGGTGCGATGATCTTGGCATCGTCGGCGCGCAGATCCATGTTGCGGATCGCATAGGCGCAGCCGACATAGCCCTCGGCCGGCGTGCGCACGAGCATATTGCGGATGCCGGCAAGCGCCTCGGGCCGCGTCTCGTGGAAGCGCTTGGTGAACCAGCGCTGCATCGTGCCGTCGGCCACGACCTCGAGCCCGCCCTTGCGGATCTCGGCGATGCGCTCGTGCCAGACATGCGGATTCATATAGGGCGCGGTATCGCAGAGAATGAGCGAGGCCAAGAGCTGCGGCGCCTTGGCTGCGAGCCGCTGGCCCAGCATGCCGCCGATCGAAAGCCCGCAGAGATGGACCCGCTTCAGCCCCAACGCCTTGATCAGCGCGGCCGCGTCGTCGGCGAGCTGATCCATGGTGTAGCCCGTCGTCCCCACCGGCGTCACGTCGGTGAGGCCGTGGCCGCGCGTGTCGTAGCGCAGCACGCGATACTTGCCGCGCAGCGCTGCCGCCTGCGCATCCCAGACGGCGAGGCTGGTGCCGAGCGAGTTCGAGAACATCACGACCGGCGCATTTCCCGGTCCCTCCAGCACGTAATGGACCGTGATGTCGCCGGCGCGAACGAAAGCCATGGACGAGCCTCCTTATTGGATTTCTAGGGCGGAAATTAGGGCGCTTTGATGCGGATTTCCAGCACCCCATCCGGCCCTCGCCTTGACCTTGCCCTTGCCCACCGCGAGACTGCCGGCAACGGAGGTAAATCATTATGTCACAACGTACTGTACCGCCTTTCCGCGCCGAACATGTCGGCAGCTTGCTGCGTCCGCCGGCGCTGATCGAGGCGCGCCAGAAATTCGAGCGCGAGGAGATCACCGCCGAGGCGCTGCGCGGCCTCGAGCAGCAATCGGTGCGCGAGGTGGTGAAGCTGCAGGAGGATATCGGGCTTCAGCTCGCGACCGACGGCGAGTATCAGCGCTCGTCCTGGCATCGCGACTTCCTGCAGCAGATCGGCAATGTGCGGATGGTCGAGAACAAGCTGAAGCTGCGCTTTCACACCCATGAGGGCGACACCGAGATGACGC
>JBJKPV010000400.1:0-2574 GCA_046706015.1 Allostellaceae bacterium
GCATACCCATAGCCTGATGACGATGGTCGAATACGCCTTCGATCTCGTCGGCCTCGATTGGCGACCCTATGTCGAGAGCAGCACGGCGCTGGTCCGGCGAACCGATCACACGCGCAGCGCCGCTAACCCGGCACGCATCCGTGACGTCACCGGTTGGCAGGCGCAGGTCTCGTTCCGCGAGATCGTCGCTCGCATGGTCGCCGAGAAGCAGGCCGAGATCGAGGCCGGCGAGCGCTTCGGGTCCTAGGCCGACGATCCCGCATGAGCGCCACGAAGACGGTCAAGACCTTCGGCTTTCGCGGGCTTTGGGGCCAGATCGCACGGATCGAAGAAGGCTTTCGCCGCATCGGCTGGAAAGTGGCGGGGCCGAACGACGCGTTCGATTTCATCTACAGCAACGAGCTGCTCCAGGATCACGGTGCGATCGCCTGCAAGGCGCAGAGCGGCAAGCCGCTCATTCGCCACATCCAGGATCTGCCGGCCTATGAGAATACGCCGCGGGAGAAATCGATCGAAGAGCTGCGGGCCTACCGCGACATCACGCTCGCGCATGCCGACCGGATCACCACCAACACCGACTTTGTCGTGCGCCAGTTCCAACGCTATTGGAATTATCCGGATGCGATCGTCGTCGGCCAGCCGGTGCAATACGAACCCGACCTCGAAGGCTACCGCGAGCGCACGCGGCGCAACCTTGCTGTCCTGGTCGGCCGCCTCGACGATTCGCTCAAGAACACAGCGCTCGCGCTGAAGGCGCTCTCGCTCCTGCGCAAGCCGCCCGATCTCGCCATGGTCTGGGTCGGCAAGGCGAAACGCAAGCCCCGCAGCTTTCTGCGCCGCTTCCGGATCGAGCATCACCACGAGATTCCGTCCGACGCGCTGGCAAAGCTCGTTAAGGAAGCGCGCATGCTGCTGTCGCCCTCGCTCTTCGAAGGGCTCGGCCTGCCGCCGATCGAGGCGCTCGCCGTCGGCACGCCGGTCATCGTCAGCGATATCCCGGTGAAGCGCGAAGTCTTCGCCGGCGCGCCGGTGCTCTATCACGACCCCCACAATGCCGCCGATCTCCCCGCGCGCATCCAGTTCCTGCTCGACCACGAGGAGCGCGCCTGGGAGATGGTCGACGCCTTCGCGCCGAAGATCGACCTCTATCGGCCCGAAGGCGTCGCAGCCAAGATCGTCGAGGCCTATGAAGGGCTGAGCTTTGCCGGCCGCGGCGCTGAGACCGGAACAGCGTAGCATGCGCGGCCGATGACCTTGATCCTTCGCGAAGCGCTTCATTATTTGCGGCCCGTGATCGTCGAGGATCTCGCCCGCCGTGGCCGAGCGGCGGATGGCGGCTATGTGCTTCCACAATCGAGGCTTGCCGGAATCGATACGGTGCTCTCTTTCGGGCTTTCGACGGATTGGTCGCTCGAAGAGGGTTTGTCTCAGTCCAATGACCGGATCGTCATCCACGCCTATGATCACACTGTCGGGGCGGCTACGTTTCGTCGCTCGCTCAAGAACACGCTGATCAAGTTCGCGGTCGGACGGGCCTCGCTCGACGAGCTGCGTGGGCGGTATCGAACCTTTGCCGGCTATCGCGCGTTCTTCGCCGGCCGGCACATCCATTTTCGTGAGCGTGTCTATAACCGCCGTGACAACGCCAATGACGCGACGATCGAAACGATCTTCAGCCGAATCGGTCATGCGAAGCACATTCTGGTCAAAATGGACATCGAGGGCGGCGAGTACAGGGTGATCCCGCAGATTCTCGCCGAAAGCGAGCGCATCGATCTGATGATTGTTGAGTTTCACGACACGGAGCCGCTGCGCGCCGTCTTCGAGCGGCAGGTCAAGGCGATCCTCACGCGCTTCGACATCGTCCATCTTCACGGCAACAACATCGCCGGCGTGGCGGCGGACGGTTTGCCGGACTGCCTTGAGATCACCTGCGTCAACAAGCGCTTTCCCAACACCGGACGGATGCGCGACCGGCTCCCGCTAGCTGGGCTCGATCGCCCAAACGACCCCGCGAGGCCCGATCTGCCCTTGCGCTTCGCGTGAGGCCGGGCGAGCGATCCATGACCGCGCTCGGCAGAGTCATCATCCTCGGCGCCTCGAGCCGAATCGGGCGCAAGCTCCTGGCGCGGCTCCAGCAACGCGCGGTCGATGTCATCGCGATCGGCCGCAGCGAGGCGAGCCTTGCCGGCATCGCAGCACCTCACCGCCTCGTCGATTTCGCCGACCGCGCCGGTCTCGGCCGCGCTCTGGCGGATGCGGACGCGGTGGTGAGCTGCATGCCGCTCGTCTTCGTCCCGGCGCAAACGATCCTCGAAGCGCTGCCCGAGCGCGCGACACGAATCGTTTTCACCGGCTCGACGCGGCGCTTCACCCGCTTTCCCGATGCGGCCTCTGCCGCGCTCACCGAGGCCGAAACGCGCCTCGCGACCTCGGGCCGGCCGGGTATCATCCTTCACGCCTCGATGATCGTCGGCGAAGGCGGCGGGCGGAATGTCGAGCGCATCGCGGCGATGATCCGGCGCTTCGGCATCGTGCCGCTGCCGCACCAAGGCAAGATGCTGGTGCAGCCGA
>JBJKPV010000401.1:0-8247 GCA_046706015.1 Allostellaceae bacterium
ACCCTCGACCACCGCGCGCGCCAAGGCTTCCGCGCCTTTGCTGCCCTCGGCCCAATGGGTGCAAACGATCGCCTGGGCGCCGTCGGCCTTGCAGCCATCGACGATGGCGGCGAGCTCGGCCTCGGTGTCGGTCGGGAAGCGATTGACGCAAACCACTGCCGGCACGCCGAATTTCTTGAGATTGGCGAGATGGCGTTTGAGGTAGACCAGCCCCTTGGTCACGGCGTCCGCATTCTCGGCGCCGAGATTGGCGCGCGCGATACCGCCATGGAATTTCAGCGCGCGCGCCGTCGCCACAACCACCGCCATGGCAGGCTTCAAGCCCGCCTTGCGGCATTTGATATCGAAGAATTTCTCGGCACCGAGATCGGCGCCGAAACCCGCCTCGGTGACGACGTAGTCGACCAGCTTCAGTGCCAGCTTTGTCGCCGTCACCGAATTGCAGCCATGGGCGATGTTGGCGAAGGGACCGCCATGGATGAAGGCAGGATTGTTCTCGAGCGTCTGTACGAGGTTGGGCTTGATCGCGTCCTTCAGCACGGCGGTCATGGCGCCGTCGACCTTCAATTGGCTGGCACGGATCGGCTGACGGTCGCGCGTCTGGGCGACCACGATATTGCCGATGCGGCGGCGCAGATCCTCGAGCGAGGTGGAAAGGCACAGGATCGCCATGATCTCCGAGGCGACGGTGATGTCGAAACCATCCTCCCGCGGGAAGCCGTTGGAGACGCCGCCGAGCGAATCGACGATCTGGCGCAAGGCGCGGTCGTTCATGTCCATGCAGCGCCGCCAGGTGATGCGCCGCGGATCGATCCCGAGGGCGTTGCCCCAATAGACATGGTTGTCGATGACGGCGGCGAGGAGGTTGTTGGCGATGCCGATCGCGTGGAAATCGCCGGTGAAATGGAGGTTGATGTCATCCATCGGCACGACTTGGGAGTAGCCGCCGCCCGCAGCCCCGCCCTTGACGCCGAAGCAAGGCCCGAGGCTCGGCTCGCGCAAGCAGATCATCGCTTTCTTGCCGATGCGGTTGAGCGCATCGCCGAGGCCCACCGTCGTCGTCGTCTTGCCTTCGCCGGCCGGGGTGGGGTTGATCGCCGTCACCAGGATCAGCTTGCCGTCTTGCTGCTCGGCGAGCGCCTTCTGCACGAAGCTCATGCCGATCTTGGCCTTGTCATGGCCGTAAGGTTCGATCGATTCGGCCGGGATACCGAGCCTGTCGCGGGCGAGCTCAGTGATCGGGCGAAGCGTCGCCGCCTGAGCGATTTCCCAATCCGTTTTCGGTTTTGCTGCAGTCTCGGCCATGTTCCCTACCCCGTTGTTCGAAGCCGCGTCTTTTCCCGGCTCCGAACCTATCGAAACCGCGCCATTGTACGCGGTCAACCACAAATCTGCCCAAGATTATAGTGGGCAGAAAAATGGGCATATTGGCCATGCGCGGCAAATTTTTTGGTGCCGTGCCGACATGCGCTCCCTCCGTCGATGCCGCCCGCATGTCTTTCTTTGGACCGAGCGCGGCACGGCCAATCATGCTAGCGTCGCGCCGAATTCGCAAATGTAGCAGACCCTAGGGGGAACCGAATGAAGATCAGTGTGTGGTGTTGGATCGCGATCGCGGCTTTGCTGGGGGCAGCCCGGCCTGCCGCGGCGGCGGAGCAAGTGAACCTCGCCGTGCCGGCTTTGAGCTTTTCCTTCACCATGGAATATGTGGCACAGGACACGGGCCTCTTCGCCAAGGAAGGGGTTGCGGTCAAAGAGCTCAACATCGCCGGCATGGGCTCGATCAATTCCCTGATCGCCGGCAGCACCTATTTCGCGCTCGCCTCGGGCGCCTCGCTCACCCGCGCGGCCGCGCGCGGCCAGCGGCTTCTCGCTGTCGCCGCGCTCTCGCAAAAGCCCTTCACGCAGATCGTGATGCGCAAGGAGGTGGCAGCCGCGTCGGGCTTCGATCCCAAGGCATCGCTGGCGCAGCGCGCCCGCACCCTGAAGGGCCGCACGATCGGGGTCGATGGGATCAACACCGTGAACCACGCCTATCTCCGCCTCATCGCGCAGGCCGGCGGCATCGATCCGGATAGTTTGCGCGTCGCCGTGGTAGCGGCGCCGTCGCTCCCCGCCGCCTTCGAAGCCAAACGGATCGACGGCTTCGCCATGACGCCGCCCTGGCCCGAAACCGTGCTGGTCAAGGGCGATGCGGCGCTGATCGCGAGCGGCCCGGACGGCGATCCGGCCGATCTTTCGACCATGAACGCGACCGTCCTCGTGACGCGCGACGCGGTGTGCGCGCAGCGGAAAGGCCTCTGCGAGAAGATGGGCCACGCCTATGCCGAGGCCTCGCAGGTCATCCACAACCATCCCGACCGGGCGCTCGCGGTGCTGAAGAAGCGTTTTCCGAAGCTCGACGTGAAAACTATCGAGGCAGCCTTCGCGGTCTTGCGCAAGGTGACGCCGCCGCGCCCCGCCCCGACGCTTGCCGGCATCAAGAACAACGAGACTTTCAATGTGATGGCCGGTCTCTTGAAGCCGTCGGAAGCGCTCAAATCCTTCGACGGGCTTTATACGGACAAGTACGTGAAGTAGGCCGCAAAGCCCTCCCCTCACGAGGGGAGGGCTTCTTCCTTTGTTGTGCCGCCTATTTCTTCAGTCGCGCCACCGCGGCGCTGACGATGGGGCCCTCGCCGAGAATGCGGCGGGACTACAATTTTCTTCTTCCTCCCGAATTTCCAGATTTTGTCGGTTTTGGCGAGCGCGACCCTATCACGGCTCCGCGGCAAGCTCGACGGGTAGGACGATGGCCGGCGCGGGTTCCAGCGCGTGGAGCCGTTCGACCAAGTCGCGACGATTGCGCAAGACTGCGCGTTGGTTGATATAGCCCTTGTCGGTGATCTCGCCGCGATCGATCGAGGGCGGAGCCGCCAGGAGCAGCGCCCGCGCGACGCGGCGCGAGCTGCCGCCGGCGCCGGCATTGTGGCGGCCGAGGGCGCGTGCAAGCGCGTCGCGTACTGCGGCTTCGTCGATCACGCGCTGGAACGGCGTATCCGGTGGCAGATGCGGGCAGAGGCTGCGACACCCGGCCTCGCTGGCGAAGACAAGCAACCCGATCGCCTCGCGATCATGGCCGGTCACGACCGCATCGGCAACGACCGTGTGGCAGGCCGCAAAGATCGCTAACAGTAACGCGCCGACATTGACCCAGGTTCCCGAGCTGAGCTTGAAATTCTCGGCGACGCGGCCATCGAACAACAGACCGCGGTTGGGATCGTCCGGCACCGCGAGCTTGGCCGCATCGCCGGGGCGATAGAACCCGTCCTCATCGAAGGCCGCTCGCGTCAAATCGGGGCGGCGCCAATAACCGGGCGTCACGTTGGGGCCGCGCACGCGAATCTCCATCCGGTCGCCGTCGGGTACGAGCTTGATCTCGGTGCCCGGGCCAGGGACGCCGACATTGCCGGCGCGCGGGATGCGCTCCGTCACGAGCGTCGACATGGGCGAGGTCTCGGTCGTGCCCCAGCCCGAGAGCATCGGCAGCTTGCGGCCAATGATGCGCTCGCACAAAGTCTCGAGCCGCTCCCAAGAGCTTTGCGGTAAGGCTGCGCCGGCATAAAAGATGAGATCGAGATCGCGCAGGAAGCAGCGCGCCAACTCATCGTCGCGCTCGAGGTGATCGAGCAGCATCGCATAGCCCGCGGGCACGCTGAAATACAGGGTGGGCGAGACGAGCCGTAGGTTGGCCAAGGTCCGCTCGATCAGGCCGGGCGCGGCTTTGCCATCGTCGATGTAATAGCTGCCGCCGTTGCGCAGCACCATGTTGAAGTCCGAATTGCCGGCGAAGGTGTGGCTCCAGGGAAGCCAGTCGAGGAATATGGGACGCCGATCGTTGAGGAACGGCCAGCCCGCGGCATAAGACTCCTGATTGGAGCACATCATGCGCTGGGTATTGATCACGCCCTTGGGATCGCCGGTCGATCCGGAGGTGAAGAGGATCTTTGCGATCGTATCAGGACCGACCTTGCGGTTGGCCTCGTCGACGCGCGCGCCCGGCGTGCTCGCCGCCAATGCCGCGAAGCTTGTCGCGACGAGGCCGGGCGGCGGGTCGCGCGACGCGACGATCTCGGCACCATTGCCGGCAATCGCCGCCATTGCCTTGCCATAGGCTGCGCCGTCATCGCCGAAGATCAGACCCGGCTCGATGAGCTTGGCGATCGTGCGCAAGGTCGCGTAATCCTGCGAGCGTCGCGAGTAGGCGCTCGAGACCGGGACGATCGGAACCCCGACATGCATCGCCGCGAGCGCCAAGAGCGCGTGATCGAGGCTGGGCTCCGACAGGATCATCACCGGCCGCTCGGGGCCGAGATCGCGTGCGAGAAGAGACTCCGCAATCGCCGTCGCACCTGTCAGCGCGGCGCGATAGGAAAGGCGCCGCCAGCCTTCGCCCTCGCGCTCGGCAAGGAAAGTCTGCTCAGGCGTTGTGCGCGCCCAATGCGCCAGCCAATCGCCGATGCAGCGCGGGATCGGGCCAAGCGGCACGCGCGAGCGCAGAATCATGCCGCCGCCGGCAAGCTTTTCGACCTCGACATCGGGGGCGGCGAACCGCAATTCGGCTCTAGCGCCCTGCCGCGCTTGATTGCTCATCCCGCGCGCCTCCTCCCTGGCGCCACCATAGCGAAACACGCCTGCGGCGCCCATCGACAAGCTCATGCCCGTGCAGGGCTTGACATTTTCATCAAATGACATATCTTACGATATGTCGTTTGACTCAAAGAAAGACCCACTAATGCACTATCATCCTGAAAAATCTTGGAAATTCTCTCACCGACAGATGCGCCAGCATGGCCACGGCCGCCACGGCTATGGCCCCTTTGCCGGCGGCTTTGCCGATGGCACCGGCATGGGCGGCGGCGGTTTTCGCACCGGCCGCAAGCTCGGCGCGGCGGATCTCCAGATCGTCATCCTCGCCTTGCTGAAGGAAAAGCCGCGCCACGGCTACGAGATCATCAAGGCGCTCGAGGAGCGCTCCGGCGGCTTCTATGCGCCGAGCCCTGGCATGGTCTATCCGGCCCTGACCTATCTCGAGGAGACCGGCCATGCCGCGGTCGAAAGCGAGGGCACCAAGAAGCTCTACCGCATCACCGACGCCGGCGAAGCGCGGCTGAAAGAGGACGCGACGATGGCCGATGCGATCCTCGCCCAGCTCGCGCAGATCGGGCGGCGCATGGAACGCGTGCGCGAGGTCTTTGCCGGCGAGGCCGCCGATGAGGAAATGGCCCAGAGCGTCCGCACCGCAAGGCGCGAACTGCGCAGCGTCCTGCGCGACCGCCGCCACGCCTCGCCCGAGGAGCAGCAGCGCATTACCGATATCCTGAAGCGCGCGATCGACGAGATTCGCGGCAAATAGAACCAGCCGCTCGCCGTCACGAAGCACGGACACTGCTTCAAGCGCGCCTCGTTCGACTTGGGAACGGGGCGCGCCTGTGCCACCCTTGGCTACGACGAACAACGAACGCCAAGGGGAGGCCATCTATGAAGCAGCTGCATCTGGCGGCGATCGCCATCGCATGCGCCATCGGCGTCGCGGGATTTCATCCGGCGACATCCGAAGCCGCGGTCAAGGTCCGAACCGTCGATTACCACCAAGGCAGCGTCACGCTCGAAGGCTGGCTCGTCTATGACGATGCGCGATCGGGCAAGCGGCCGGGCGTCGTGATCTTTCCCGCCTGGAACGGCCCGACCCAGGATGAAAAGCATCGGGCGGAAATGCTGGCGAAGCTCGGCTATGTCGCCTTCGTCGCCGATGTCTACGGCAAGGGTATAAGGCCGAAGAGCTTCAAAGAAGCGGCCGCGGAATCGGGCAAATACATGAAGGACCGGCCCTTGCTGCGCCAGCGCGCGGAAGCGGCGCTCGCGCAATTGCGCAAGAGCCCGATGGTCGATTCATCGGAGCTTGCCGCAATCGGCTATTGCTTCGGCGGGGCCGGCGCGCTCGATCTCGCCCGCACCGCCGCCCCGATCAAGGTGTACGTGACCATACACGGCGATCTCACCTCGCCGACGCCCGAAGACGACAAGAACATCAAGGGACGGGTCGTCGCCTATCACGGCGCGCTCGACCCGATCGTCGGACCGAAGGCGCAAGACGAATTCAAGAAGGAGATGTCCGACGCCCACGTCGATTGGGAGCTGGTGCTCTTTGGCGGCGCCTACCATTCCTTCACGCAGAAATCGGCTGGAAACGATCCTTCGCACGGCGCCGCCTACAACGCCAAAGCGGACAAGCGTTCCTGGGCGGCGATGGTGCGTCTCTTCCGGGAGATCCTCTAGGCGCTGAGCGGCGGCGCCTCATACAGCCGGTGCGTGAACGCCCGCTTGGCCGAGATAGCTGTCGAACACGGCGGCGACTTGGCGGGCCAAGGCACGCGCCGGCTCGTTGATGGTAATGCGACTGCCCTCGCGCGCCGCGATGCCGTCGCGTTCGAGCGCTTGTAAGGCTTCGTATTCGCGCGCAAAAGCATCGATTCCGGCGCCATAGGCCGCAGCGACGCGATCGAGATCGACGGAAAGATCGCACATCAGACGCTCGATGATCGCGGCACGCAATTTGTCCTCCGGTGTGAGCGCGACGCCGCGCGTGATCGGAAGGCGACCCGCCGCGAGTTCATCCTCGTAATGCGCGACGTTCGGCATGTTCTGGACGTAGCCCTGCGGCAGCTTGCCGATCGCCGACGCGCCGAGCCCCAACAGCACGTCCGAGCGATCCGTCGTATAGCCTTGGAAGTTGCGGCGCAGCGTGCCGCGATCAAGCGCCATGGTGAGCGCATCCTCGGGCCGCGCGAAATGGTCGATGCCGATGTGCCGGAAACCGGTCGCCTCGAGCGCCGTCGCGATCGCCTCGGCCTGGTACCAGCGGGCTTCGGCATCCGGCAGGTCGCTTTCCTTGATCTTGCGCTGATGCGGCTTCACCTGCGGCACATGCGCATAGCCGAAGACAGCGTAACGCGCGGGCTCAAGCGCGAGCGTCCGCTCGACCGTGGCGAGGCAGGCATCGACCGTCTGAAGCGGCAGGCCGTAAAGCAGATCGAGATTGAGATCGCGAATCCCGGCGCGGCGCAGCCGGTCGGCGGCGATCTCCGTCGTCTCGGCGGATTGGATCCGATTGACCGCTTGTTGGACCGAGGCATCGAAACTCTGAACACCGAAGCTCGCACGCGTGAAGCCGAGCGCGCCCAAGTCTCGCGCGGTCTCGGCGGTCAGCGTCCGCGGATCGATCTCGATCGCGATCTCGGCATCGGCGGAGAAATCGAAATGGCGGCGCAGCACCGCCATGACATCGGCGATCGGCCTTGCCCCGAAAATGGTCGGCGTACCGCCGCCCCAATGAAGATAGCCGATCGCGAGCCGTCCGGGCAGATCACGTGCCAGCAGGGCGATTTCGCGTTTCACCGCCTCGATGTAGCGCTCAACCGGCGCTGGGTCGTGCGCGACCTTGGTGTGACAGCCGCAATACCAGCACAGCGCGGCACAATAGGGCAGGTGGAGATAGAGCGATGCCGTCGCGCGCGGATCGAGCGCGTGAAGCCATGCGCGATACGCGCCAGGGCCCACGGCGTTCGAGAAGAACGGCGCCGTCGGATAGCTCGTATAGCGCGGCACGCGCGCCTCGGCACTGCGAAGGAAGGATGGGGGAATAGCGGGCGGCATGGGAAATTCCTGAACGCCCGATCGTCGCCGATCGAAGTCCCGCCGCCCTTGATCTGGGTCAAGCCTGACCGCGATGCCGGGTCTTGCCTTATTCCGCCGCCTGAGGCTTGGGCTCGGGGCGCCAGCGCAGAACCGGCTTGCGCGCGGCCGCGACCTCGTCGAGGCGGCGGCGCGGCGCGTGATAGGGGGCGCCGCGGAAGAAGGCGGCGTCGTGATGTGACGCGCGCCGCGCCAAATCGCGCATGGAGGCGATGAAGCGATCGAGTGATTCCTTGCTTTCGTTCTCGGTCGGCTCGACCAGCAGCGCGCCATGGACGACGAGCGGGAAATACATCGTCATCGGGTGATAGCCCGCGTCGATCAGCGCCTTGGCGAAATCGAGCGTCGTCACGCCGGTCTCGCCGAGGAAGCGATCGTCGAACAGCACCTCATGCATCGAGAGATCGGTAAAGGACGGCGTGATCACGTCCTTGAGGCTCGCCAGCAGGTAATTCGCGTTCAACACCGCGTCACCCGAAACCTGACGCAGCCCGGCGCCGCCATGACTCATGA
>JBJKPV010000402.1:0-5042 GCA_046706015.1 Allostellaceae bacterium
TCATCGACAACGCCGCGCGCGAGATGGGGATCGACCGCGCCGAGCTCCGGCGGCGCAACACCGTGCCGGCGAGCGCGATGCCGTTCAAGACCGGCCTCGTCTTCACCCTCGACAGCGGCGAGTTCGAAAAGAACCTCGACATGGCGCTGAAGATGGCGGGCTATGCCGATTTCGAGCGCCGCCGCGCCGAAGCGAAATCCCGGGGCAAGCTGCGCGGCATCGGCTTCGCCAACATCATCGAGCAGACCTCGCAGACCATGGGCGAGACCGTGATGGTGAAGTTCGATCCCGGCGGCACGGTGACGGTGATCCCGGGCTCGATCTCGCACGGCCAGGGCCACGACACGATGTACAACATCAACCTCAGCGAAAAATTGGGCATCGACGCCGAGGATATCCGCGTGCAGATGTGCGACACCGACATGGCGCCCGATGGCGGCGGCACCTATGCCTCGCGCACGGCGGTGCTGGGCGGCAGCGCCGCGACCCTGGCCGCCGAGAAGGTGATCGCCAAGGCGAAGAAGATCGCCGCGCATATGATGGAGACCGACGAAAGCGACGTCGAATTCGCTGCCGGGCTCTTCCGCATCGCCGGCACCGACAAATCCGTCGCGTGGAAGGAGGTGGCGCAAGCCGCCTATCTCGCCTCGCGTCTGCCCAAGGGTCTTGAGACCGGGCTTTACGAGACCTCGAGCTTCCATCCCGAGATCCCGAACTTCCCCAATGGCTGCCATGTCTGCGAGGTCGAGATTGATCCCGAAACCGGCGCATCCAAGGTCCTGCGCTATTGCGTCGTCGACGATGTCGGCACGGTCATCAACAAGCTGACCTTGGAGGGCCAGATCCATGGCGGCGTCGGCCAGGGCATCGGCCAATGCTTCAGCGAGCAGCTCGCCTATGATCCGAAATCAGGCCAGGTCCTGACCGGAACCTTCATGGATTACGGCATGCCGCGCGCCGACGATATGTGCAATTTCGAGACCGAGGAAAATCCGGTGCCGACCAAGACCAATCCCCTGGGCGTCAAGGGCGCGGGCGAGGCGGGCAATGTCGGCGCGCTCGCGGCGATCATGAACGCGGTGGTCGACGCGCTGGCGCCGGCGGGCGTCACCCATATCGACATGCCGGCGACGCCGGAGCGCGTCTGGCGCGCGATCGAGGAAGCACGGAGGGCACGATGAGCTACGATCTCACGGCACTGAAGAACGCGGTCGGCGCCTCGAGCCCGGTCGCGAGCGAAATCGTCACGGCGGGGCCGGCGGCGCGGCTTGCCGCCACCTTCGGCATCGCCAATCCGGCGTCGAAGCCGGGCGACGCGCTGCCGCCGGGCTGGGCCGATCTTTATTTCGGCGCGCTCCATCGCCCCGACAACATGCGGCCCGACGGCCAGGCCAAAAAAAGCGCCTGGATGCCGGAAGTACCCTTCAGCGTCGTCCGCATCGGCGGCGACCGCACCGAGTTTCCGGGCGATGTCAGGATCGGCGACGAGATGAAACGCGTCACCAAGATCAAAGAGGTGACAATCGCCGGCACCGAAGCCGCGCCCGTGCTGCGCCTGACCCAACGCACCGAGACCACGACGCCGCGCGGCCTCGCGATCGCCGAGGAGCGCGAATTCGTCTATTTCGATGGCAAGGGACCCGCAGCCGCGCCGCCGCCCGCGCTGCCGACGCCGCAATGGCAGCGCACGCTCGATCCGTCGCCCGTCTTGCTCTTCCGCTATTCGGCGCTGCGCTTCAACAGCCACCGCATCCATTATGACCGCAAATACGTGATGGAGGTCGAAGGCGCGCCCGGCCTCATCGTCCAGTCCTCGCTGCTGGGACAGCTGCTCCTGGAGTTGGCTCGCACCGAGATGCCGGGGCGCCGCATCGCCGCGATCGCCCGCGTCAACCGCCAGGTCGTCTACGACACCGGCCCCGTCACCCTGTGCGGCGCGCCCGCTGCCGACGGCAATTCGGCCAAGCTCTGGGTGCTCGACCAGGCGAACGCGCCCTGCCTTTACGGCGATGTCACCTTCGCGCCGAAAGCTTAGAGCACGATACGTGAATCGTGCTCTCGATTCAAAAACATAGACCATGATTCACGCGTGAAACGGAATCGAAGCTGATTCCGTTTCATGCGATCATGGTCTAGCGCCGAGGGCCTGTCGTCATACAAGGCGCGGTTGCTCGTCGCATTGCTTTCGCCGGCCAACGCGCGCAAACTCCGCGCCGCCGCCCGGAATGGGCGGCAACACGCGAATGGCGCGAACGCGGTACGCATGCCGCTTTGCGGCAAGGCGTGCGAAGAACCAACAGTAAGTAACGAGGGAGTTAGAGAATGAATAGGTATCTTATCGGTGCGGCCGTCGCACTCACGGCGGCGGCTTTGGCACCCGGGGCAAACGCCGCGGTCGATCACGCGAGGCTGGCGCTTCCGGCGCGCGCGTCGATTTTCATCTCCGAATTTATCGCCCAGGATGCCGGCATCTATAAGAAGAACGGCCTCGACGTGAAAGAGGAGGTGATCCAGGGCATCGGCTCCGCCAATGCCGTGATCTCGGGCTCGGTCGAGTTCTCGCAATCGTCGGGACCGACGATCACCCGCGCCGCCGAGCACGGCCAGCACCTTCTCGCCATCGCCAACACCTATGACCGCAGCGGATTCTGGATCGTGGTGAGCAAGAAGATCGCCGAGGAGCGGCATTTCGATCCCAAGGCGCCCTTGGCCGAGCGCGCGAAGATCTTGAAGGGCCTGCGCATGTCCGTGGCCGCCTTCTATGCGATCCCCGACGCTTATCTCCGCGTCATCGCCAAGGAGGGCGGGGTCGATCCCAAAAGCGAGATGACGCTCACCGCGGTGACGCCGCCCGACACCATCCCTTCGATGTTAAGTAATGCGATCGACGGGTTCTCGGGCGGGCCTCCCTTTGTCGAGGAGGCCGTCAATCGCGGCCTCGGCGTTATCCTCGCCAACGGCAACGATAAGCCGGTCGATCCGCCCTGGCTCACGCGCGTCGCCGCGAACGTGGTGCTGGTGAAGCCCGAGACTTGCGCGAAGCGTCCCACGCTCTGCGAGAAGATGGGACGCTCGATGGTCGAGGCGAATGCGTTTCTCCATCAGCATCCCAAGGAGTCGATGGCTATCATCGCCAAGCGTCTCCATGTCACGGACCAGAAGACGCTCGAAGAGAGTTACCATGAGCTCGCCGTGGCCTCGCCCTCGCCGCCGGTGATGGATGCGGAGGAGTTCGCCACCGCCGACCGGCTCAACATCGAGGCCGGGTTCATGAAGCCCTCGGAGAAGCTCAAAAGCTACGCCCACGTCTTCACGAACATGTATCTGAAGTAAAGAGAGCGCGGAGCGGGCGCGGGGCGCGCAACGCCGCCCCATGTCCGCTCCGATCTAGCGGATGATTGCACCGCGCCGCCGGGCTGCTCGTCGTCGATGCGCGGCAACCCTGATAGGCTGTGCGACAAAGCGAGATCATCGAGCGTTGGATACGGCTTGGGCGTTGGTGCGGAGCGCGTTGATCCGCGGTTGACAAATCCGCGAGCATCGCCTACTGCGCCCCGCACGCATCAACAATAGGAGCAGTAGATGACGCGGCGAGTCCTCGCCTTTTTGGTCATGAGCGTTCTCGGCATCATGCCGCTTGTCGCAAACGCGGCAGAACCGATCACCCTGAAATTTGGCAATCCCAGCGCTCCGAACGGCGACGTCTCGACGCAGATCATCCAGCCCTGGATCAAGAAGGTCGACAAAGAGGCGAACGGCATTTTTCGCGTCCAGCTCTTTTCCGGCCCGGCGCTCGGAACGTTTCCCCAGATCTACGATCGCGTTCTGAACAACGTCGCGGATATCGCCTTTGCATTATTGGGGCCGATCTCGCGCCAGTTCCCGAGAACGTCGGTCGCAAGCCTGCCCTTTGAGACGCCAAATGCGGAAATCGGCACCGTTGCGCTATGGCATGTGTACGAGCGTGGGCTTCTCGGCGACGAGTGGAAAGCAGTCAAACCGCTTACCTTGATGGTCTTCCCGAACGTCGTCATCCATACGAGGCAGCCGGTTCGCTCGCTCGCCGATCTCGCCGGCAAGAAGCTGAGCGTTCAAAGCCGTCTTCTCGCGGAGAGCATCGACCGCTTGGGCGCGGCGCCGATCACACTTCCCGTGACCGACCTCTATGAAAGCCTTAACCGCGGCGTCATCGATGGCTCCGTCATCGGCTGGCCGGCAACGAAAAGCTATCGCTTGGCGGAGGTGACGAAATACCACCTCGAAGTGCCGCTCGGGGGCGAAGTCACCTTCATTATGATGAACCGGAAGAGCTACGACAAACTCCCCGCGAAGGGGCGAGCGATCATCGACCAGGAAAGCGGCGGCCCATGGGCGGCGGCAATCGGCAAGATTCTCGACGGCGACGATGCGGCCGAGCGCAACCGCGTGGAAAAAACATCGGGCCAAACCGTGGCGCATCTGCCTGCCGCCGAAGAGGCGCAATGGAAGAAGCGCGTTGAGCTTGTCTCCCAGGAATGGGTAAAGAGAACGCCCAACGGTGCGGCAATTCTCGCGGCCTATCGCGAAGAGGTCGCGAAGCTGACGAAGAAATAGCGCAGCATCGCGACCCGCGGTCGGGCCGCGCTAAACACGGCCGGCGAAAGGAGAGCCCCGCGTAAGCGGGGCTCTCGTCGCGCAGGGATAGGACTTCGCCAACGCGCTCGCGACGAGTTTTGAAGGATCGGCGGAGTTAGAGCGTTTTCCGCCGAAGTGGAGGCCGGTTCGGCGCAGAAAACGCGACAAACCCAACGAATCTAGTGCGTGGTCCGATTCATTCTGATCGGACCACGCACTAGGTGGTCAATCCGCGCCACTGCGGGAGATTATGTTCCCGGGCGCTCGATGCCGAAGAATGGTCACGCGACATAATGCGGATCGGGCCGGGCAAAAAGCTCGTCGTAATGGACCAGCACCGGATCCCCGAGCGGCACCGGCACGCCGTGACGAAACGTCCACTCGCCGCGATCGCAATCCTCGGCACGGACATAGCCGTTCAAGTAGAA
>JBJKPV010000403.1:0-10077 GCA_046706015.1 Allostellaceae bacterium
CGCGTCCTCGGCCGAGAGCGAGGGCATGTTGAGCGCGTTCACCACCGCGCCAGTCATCAAATAATCCGCCATCTGCTCGGCGATCTGAAGCGCGACGTTCTCCTGCGCCTCGGTGGTGGAGGCGCCAAGATGCGGCGTCGCAACCAAGCGCGGATGGCCGAAGAGGATGTTCTCCTTGGCCGGCTCGATCGGAAAGACGTCGATCGCCGCGCCCGCGACATGGCCCGAATCGAGCGCGGCCTTCAAATCGGCCTCGACAACGAGCCCGCCTCGCGCGCAGTTGATGATGCGCACACCCTTCTTCATCTTGGCGATCGCCTTGGCGTCGATGATGTTCTTGGTCGCGTCGGTCAGTGGCGTATGCAAGGTGATGAAATCGGCTCGGGCGAAGAGATCGTCGAGCTCGACCTTCTCCACGCCGAGCGCCACCGCCCGCTCCGGCGTCAGGAACGGATCATAGGCGATCACCTTCATCTTCAGCCCGAGCGCGCGCTCGGCCACGATCGAGCCGATATTGCCGCAGCCGATGATGCCCAAGGTCTTGGCCGTGACCTCGACGCCCATGAAGCGGGACTTCTCCCATTTGCCGGCCTGGGTCGAGCGGTCGGCCGCCGGCAACTCGCGCGCCAGCGCCATCATCATCGCGATCGCATGCTCGGCGGTGGTGATCGAATTGCCGAAGGGCGTATTCATCACCACGACGCCGCGCTGCGTCGCGGCCGGAATGTCGATGTTGTCGACGCCGATGCCGGCGCGGCCGACGACTTTCAGATTCTTCGCGGCCTCGAGCACCGCCTTCGTCACCTTGGTCGCCGAGCGCACGGCGAGGCCGTCGAAACGCGCGATCTCGCGCTTCAGATCGTCCGGCGTGAGCTTGGTGTTGACCTCGACCTCGACTCCCCGCTCTTTGAAAATCTCGACGGCGCGCGGGCTTAGCTCGTCGGAAATCAAGACTCTCGGCATGGCGAGACTCCGTCCGTAAAGAGAAAATGGAAAAGGGTTAGGCCGCGGCGGCGGCTTGGCGTGCTTCGGCGAAGGCCCAGTCGAGCCAAGGCAGCAGGGCCTCGACGTCGCTGCGCTCGATCGTCGCGCCGCACCAGATGCGCAAGCCCGGCACCGCGTCGCGGTGCCCCGCGATGTCGTAGGCGACGCCTTCGGCATCGAGCAAGGCCTCGATCTTCTTCACCTGCGCCCATTGCTCTTCCTTGGGCAGGCGATCGAAGCCGTCGGCGACGATCTTCAAGCACACCGAGGTGCAGGAGCGGATCTTCGGATCGGCGACGAGGAAATCGATCCAGGGCGTGCGCTCGACCCAAGAAGCGATCGCGGCGAGATTGCCCTCGCAGCGCGCCTTCAAGGCCGGCAGACCGCCGATCGATTCCGCCCATTTCAGGCTGTCGATCGCGTCCTCGAGCGCGAGCATCGAGGGCGTGTTGATGGTCTCTTCCTTGAAGATGCCTTCGCTGAACTTGCCCTTGCTGGTCAGGCGAAAAATCTTGGGCAAGGGCCAGGGTGGCGTGTAATTCTCGAGCCGCTCGACCGCGCGCGGGCTCAAGGCGAGCATGCCATGCGCCGCCTCGCCGCCCAGCACCTTCTGCCAGGACCAGGTGACGACGTCGAGCTTCTCCCAGGGCAGATCCATGGCGAAGACACCCGAGGTCGCGTCGCAGATCGTCAGGCCCTTGCGGTCGGATTTGATCCAGTCGCCGTTCGGAATGCGCGCGCCGGAAGTGGTGCCGTTCCAGGGGAAGACCACGTCGTGGTCGCAATCGACCTGGGCGAGATCGGGGATCGTGCCATAGGGCGCGCGCATCACGCGCAGATCCTTGATCTTCAGCTGCTTTTCGATGTCGGTGACCCAGCCCTCGCCGAAGCTCTCCCAGGTCAGGGCATCGACGCCGCGCACGCCGAGAAGCGACCACAGCGCCATCTCGACCGCGCCCGTATCGGACGCAGGGACGATGCCGAGGCGATAATCCTTGGGCACGCCCAGCAGATTGCGCGAGCGGTCGACCGCGTCCTTGAGGCGGGCTTTGCCGAGCTTCGAGCGGTGGGAGCGGCCCAGCAGGGCCTTCTCAAGAGCGGCTAGCGAATAGCCTGGGCGTTTGGCGCAAGGGCCAGAGGAAAAATTCGGGCAGGCGGGCCGGCGTGTCGGCTTCATGGAAAGCTATTCCTTCCAGAATAGATGCGCCCCGTTGGGGGGGCGTGTCCCGCCGCGAAAACTACGGGCAACGCCTCACCGCGTCAACAGATGAAAACGCAAATGCGGCGTCGCGACGCAGTTTTTTTTGAAACGCGTTGGTTGCGCCTGATTACCAATCGATTAATGCGACTTCGGCGCGGGGCCGGCGAGCGCGACCTTGCGCAGCAACGGCACCAGCAAGGTCGCCAGGATGAAAGCGAGCATGAGGACGCGAAAAGCGTCGGCATAAGCCAAGGTCGAGGCCTCGCGATAGGCAAGCGCGCGAAGTTGCTCGAGCGCGGCAAGATGGCCCGCCGGCGCCGAGCCGAGTACCGAAGTGAGACGCGCGCTCATCTCGGCCAAGAACCGGTCCATCGCCTGATTGGGCGCGGTCAGCGTTGAGGCGATGTCGAGGAAGTGCGCATTCGTCCGGTCGTTGAGGATGGCGCCGCAGACCGCGATGCCGACGGCGCCGCCGAGATTGCGCATCATATTGAAGAGGCCACTCGCATATTTGAGCCGCGCGGGCGGCAGGCTGCCAAGACCGAGCGTGACCGCCGGCCCCACCGCGAAAACCTGCGGAAAGCCACGCAGCACCTGAGGCCAGAGCAGCTGATCGCTGCCCCAGTCGTGGGTGATGAAGGTGAAGCTCCACATCGAGAGGCCGAAGCTCGCCAGCCCGAACATCATCAGCCAACGCAGATCGAGCTTGCGGCCGAGCGCGACATAGATCGGCACGCCGATGAGCGAGGCGACGCCGGTCGAGAAGATCGCGACGCCGGTCTGCCAGGCGGAAAAGCCGCGCACATATCCTAGAAAGAGCGGCGTCAGATAGATGGTCGAGAAGATGCCGATGCCGGTGACGAAGGAAAGCACGCAGCCGAGCAGGAAATTACGATTGCCGAGCGCGCGGAGATCGACGACCGGCTGCGCATAGGTCAGACTGCGCAGGACGAAGAGAAGCCCGGCGACGACCGACACCGCGGCGCAGGTGCGGATGGTCGCGTCGCTGAACCAGTTCCAGCGCGCGCCTTCTTCGAGCACGTATTCGAGCGTGCCGAGAAAGACGGCCATGAGCAGGATGCCGAGATAGTCGGCGTCACCGAGCAGCGACAGATCCGCCTCGTCGATATCGACCAGGGCCGCCACGCCGAGAGCGACGAGCAGGCCCGGCACGAGATTGACGTAGAAGAGCCAATGCCAATTGAGCGTGTCGGTGATCCAGCCGCCGATCACCGGTCCGAGCGCCGGCGCGATCGAGGCGATGGAGCCGACCACGGCAGCGGCAAAGATGCGGCGCTGGCCTTCGAAATAATAAAAGGACGAGGTGAAGACGGTCGGGATCATCGACGCGCCGAGCATGCCCTGGAGCGCGCGGAAGAGGATCATGCTGTCGATGCTCCAGGCGAAGCCGCAGAGCAGGCTCGCCAGAGTGAAGCCGAGCGCCGAGGCGGCGAAGAGCCAGCGCGTCGAGAACACGCGGGTGAGCCAGCCTGACAAGGGAATGACGATGATCTCGGCGATGAGATAGGCGGTCTGCACCCAGCCGATCTGGTCCTGCGCGGCAGAGAGCCCGCCGCCGATATCCTGGAGCGATGAGGCGACGATCTGGATGTCGAGCAGCGCGACGAACATGCCGACGCACATGATCGCGAAAGGCAAGACTGGCGCGGGGGCGGCCTCCGCCACCGTCGTGTCGCTCATCGCGCGCCTCCTTGGTCGGTCCGCGTGTCGACCGTGACATTCGTCGAAAGACCAGGACGCAGCAGCCCGAGCGCCGCGCCGTCGCCGTCGATCGCGATACGGACCGGAACGCGCTGCACGATCTTGGTGAAGTTGCCGGTGGCGTTCTGCGGCGGGATTACGCTGAAGAGGGCGCCCGTGGCCGGCGCGAGGCTCACGACACGGCCGTGAAAGACACGGCCCGGCAACACATCCGCGACGATCGTCGCCGCCTCGCCCGGCCTCATGCGGGCGAGCTCATCCTCTTTGAAATTGGCGTCGACCCAAAGCCCGTGCGCCGGCACGATCGCGAGCAGATTGGTGCCCGCCGACACGTAAGCGCCGATTTGAGCGGAACGGTCGCCGACATAACCGTCGACCGGCGCCTTGATCGCGGTATAGCCGAGATTGAGTTTTGCCAAGCGCAGCTCGGCCTCGCCCTGTGCGACCGCCGCCTTGGCGCCGGCGATTCCCGTCTCGATGACGGCGAGCTGCTGGCGCGCCGCATCGAGCGCTGCATTGGCGGAAGTCACCGCTGCATGCGCGCTTGCCGTCGCGGCGACCGCTCTTTGCGCGTCCTGGCGCGACGCCACATCGATGCGGGCAAGGCTGCGATAGCGGAGATCGTCCTGGGATGCGAACACCGCTGCGGCTTTTTTGGCCGCGACATCGGCCTCGGCTTGGCGGATCAGCGATTGCTGCAATGCGTATTTCGCTTTGAGGCTTGCGAGGCTGGCGTTCTCTTCCGCTACCCCCGCCTCGGCGCGCGCGACCGCCGCCTCGAAATCGCTCGGATCCAGGCGCATGAGCACTTGGCCCGCATGAACATGTTGGTTGTCGGCGACCAGGATCTGCGCGACGAAGCCGGCGACATGCGGTGCGATCGTCGTCACATCGGCACCGACATAAGCGTCATCCGTCGTTTCGAGGAAGCGGCCGACGCGCCACCACGACCATCCATAATCCGCCGCCGCCACGAGCAGCGCCGCGCTAAGGAGAAAGGCTAGACCGCGCCGCGCGAGTCGCAGGCCCTGCTTCTTGGCAATGCCCGCGGGCGCGGCGCCTACCGGGGATTCGATCACACGCACGCCGCCATCCATCGTCTCAATCCTTTCGTCGAGATACGTGTATATGCGCATATTACGGTACAAAAACGCCGATGCGGTAGATCCGTGCAAGCTAGGGCGCGGCGGCGATTGGCTGATGCCGCTCGCCCGCCACCATCAGGCCCAGCAAGGCGCGCAGCTCGACAGCGCGCTCGCTGCCGAAGGAATTCTCGAATTCCTTCTGCGCCTCGAGCCAGAATTTCCGCCCCTCGCGGAACTTCCGCTCGCCGAGCGCGCTCAGATGCAACTCCTTGCTGCGCCGGTCGAAGGCGCTCGGCTTTACCGCGATGAGCCCGTCGCGCTCCAGCGGCTGAATGTTCCGGCCCAAGGTGGTGCGGTCGATGATCAACTCCGCGGCCAGCTCGTTGATCGTCAGCGGCCCCTTGCGCTTGAGCATCGCCAGAATCCCGAATTGCGAGATGCGCAAACCGCAAGGCGCGAGATGGCGATCATAGATCTGTGTGACGTAGCGGGCGGCTTGACGCACCGCGCGGCAATTGCAGTCGACCAGGGCCGGTTCGTGATTGTCAGGCATCGAAGGCCTCCGACAAAAGAGCGTATATACTCTCATAATAGGTGCATATACTCCTATGTCAAGCCAAAAAAGAGCCCGCCCGCCCGGTCGGGTGCTGAGATGTGGATTTGGCTTCGCACGACGGCGCTTACGCGCCTGTGCCGATATTTCGATTTCAGCTTCGCACGACGGCGCTTACGTGCCTGTGCCGATATTTCGCTTTCAGCTTCGCACGACGGCGCTTAGGCGCCTGTGCTACGCTTAGGGCGCGGGCGCGCCGCCCGCAGGAAAGCCCATCTGGAAGGAGAGGCCGAGGAACCAGCTGCCCTGATCCTGCGTCCGGACGCAGGTCTGGCCCGCGGCGCAGAATGACGCCGAGAAGGTCGAATCGCCGAAAATATAGCCGCCGGAGACTTTCAATCGCTGTGATTCGGAAGGGAGAAAGCCGAACACGGGCGCGTGCTGCTCGATCGCGGCGCTGAGGAAGGGGCGCATCATCACGCCCGTGCGCTCGTCGCTCTGGCTGCCGCTGCCATTGGCAAGCGTCGCCGTCTCCTTGACGTTGTTGACCCAGATACCGGTGCCAAGACTGGCGCGCGTTCCGTCGGCGACCGGTACGCCCATGAAGAAACGTGGCATGATGACCGGCCAATTATTGGTCTGGCCGAGCTTCAGCGTATAACCGCCGCTGGTGGTGGCGCTCGCCACCGAATCGCCGCTTGCCGGCGCGCCGATAAAGAGCGAGCCGCCGAAGCTCGGCTTGAGCGGAAGATCGGCGAGCGGCGCCGAGGTCCAAGACCCGATAATGCCGGGGATCACGCGCGCCGAGGAATTGGTCACGCTACCGCTGCCGGCGAGCGATCCGCTCGCATTCGATTGCAGGCTCGGAAACTCGATCAGCATTTGAGGGCCGACAGCGAGATGCGCAGCGAAATCGGATTCGCGGCTGGCCGGCATCGGTGACGGTGCCGGCGCGAGCGGCCGTTTCGTGGGGGCGTGCGGCGACGCGACCTGCGCGATGAGCTTCTGCGGCGGCGGGCTTGGTGCCGGCGCCGACACGGGCGCCGGTGCCGGCGCCGCTGTCGCCACCGTCGATGTCGCGCGCGCGGTGGTGCTCTGATCGCGCGGCGTCGTGGGTTTTTCCGCCGGGTGGACCGGCGCCGCGGACGCTGCCACGCGCGGCTTCGCGGCGCGATGATGCGTCATCGGCGGCGCGGGTGCGGCGGCGCTGGTCTTGGCTTGCGGCTTCGGCGCGGCGGCGGCTTCGCTGCCACTGGCTTGCGCAGGCTCACCCTCCGGCCAAACCACGGCGGCATAGCTGCTTGCGCTCGAGCTGGTGCTGGCGATGTCGGCGGGCGGGGCATCCGCCGCCTGAGGCGCTGCGGCCGCCGTCTTTGGGGCAGGCTTTTCGGCGGGCCCGGAACGTGGAGCAGCACTCGACGCATCAGCGGCAGGCATTGGCGCGGGCTCTGCAATCGCGGCTGCCGGCGGCGTGGCCGCCGCTTGGGCAGGCGCGGCGCTCGGCGGCTGAGCAGCGATCGTCGCGGGTGTCGGCTCCGTCGTTGCGGCCGCCGGCGCCGCTGGCGCCGTCTCGGCTGCGGCGGCTGATGCCGCGGTGCTGGTATCTGCTGGCGCGGTCGACGGCGATGGCGCCGGCACGGCGACTGTCGACGCGGGAAGAGGCACCAGCGCCGCGGCGCCGGACGTGTTCTGCGACACGTCGTTCGCGCTTGGCGCGATTGGCGCGAAGGCAACGCCTTGGTCAGATCCCGCTTGAGTCTGCACGTCGCTTGCGGATTGCGCGCTCGCCTGGCCGTCGCTGGCGCTCGATGCCGTCGCCGGCGGCGGCGGGGGCGGCGCAGCCGCGCTTTGATCAGGTGCAACGCCGACCCCGGTGGGATTCGCGGGCGCCTGAGCGCCGGCATCGATTCCCGTTGCCGGCGTCACCGACGAGGTTTGAATGAACGCCGATTGGAGATCGTCATCGGCGAAATTCAACACGATCAGCGCGCCGGCCAGCGCCAACACCAAGACAAGACACGCCAGTTTCAGGAGCCGCAGCCGCATCCATCCCTTCCCGCAAGATGCCGAGGCCGGTTACGTGTTCACAACGCGGCCTGCGTTGAGAGTCGCAACGCGACTCGGTTCTTGTCCAGTACGACTCGTCCGACGCGCGCGCCAAGGGCGCTTTAGCGCCAATATCGCGCGTCGATCGGCCGGAAAGACTCGGCTGAAGGGGAATTTTGCGACGAGTCGCGGCGAGTCGCGCGTGCGACCCGCCGCGCAGGGACGCTATTTGACGAATTGATTGTCGATGAGCGGCTTGTAATCGTGAAGCTTTTCCGACGGTTTGATGAAGCCTGCCGCCGCGTTCATATTGTCGCTATTGGCGAGATCCTCGATCGTCGTGATCGGCTTCGCACTCGTCATCGCCGTGACGGTCTGATAGGCCGCTTCGAGGACCTTGTCGCTATAGGTGCCGAAATGCGCCTTCATGACCTTGAGCGCGGTCTCGGGATCGTTGCGGATGATCTGCGTCGCCTCGAACAGCCCATGCACCATCTTGGTGCAGATCTCCTTATGCGCCGGGCAGAAATCCGCGCGAGAGAGCAGCAGCGCCGCCGAGACCGGCGAATATTCCTTGGGCTCGCCGATGCGCGAATCGGACACCAGTACGCCGGTGCCATCGAGCAGCACCTGCTCGACGAAAGGCGGGCTGTTCGAGAAGCCGTCGATCTGCTTGCGCGCGAAGGCGGCCATGAATTCGGGCGGCTGCATCGAGGCCGCGACCACGTCGTTGGGCGCGATGCCCGCATCCTTCGCCACGACTTTGAGGACGATGTCGGGAATGGCGCCGGCGCCGCCGATCGCGAAAGTGTGACCTTTGAGGATCTTGCCGCGCACCGAGAGCGGCGCCTTGGGGTCGAAATGCGCTTTGTCGGCGATGTCCTTGCGCACGACGATCGACTGGCCGGACTGATTGATCGCGGTCAACAGCGCGACCAGCTTCTGTCCGCGCGCGTTGGCGCGGGTGATCGAGGGACCCGAGGACATCGAGAAATCCGCCGAGCCCGAGATCACCGCGTTCATCGAGCCGATGCCGGTGATGTAGAGGATTTTGACGTCGAGCCCGGCCTTCTGCCAGAGATGCTCGTCATCGGCGATGTATTGCGAGAGGAACAGGATGTTCCGGCCCGGGATCGCCAGCTTGGCGCTGTCCTGCGCCCAGGCCGGCGTACGGGCGCACAGGGTCAACCCCGCCAAAGCACAAAGCGCAAGCGCGCGGACCGCCGCCATCCGGCCACGATAGGTCTTCGTCATCTCGTTCCTCCCCTTTGGCGATCGTCTGCGTCGTCATGCGACGGTCGCGCTGTGGGGCGGGAGTTTCCGCAATTCCCGTCTCGCGGTCAATCGAGATGGGCGCCGCGGCTGGACCGCCAAGGATCAAGAATGCGGGGAGCCTAAGCCGGTTGCGCCGTTGCTTAGCGCTCGATCGGCCAGGCGTGGTTGAGAGGTCCGTGGCCCCGTCCCAAACCCGGCGCGGTGCGGATCGCCTCTTGGACGAAGGCATGCGCGCGTTCGACCGCCGGTCGCAGGGCAAGCCCCTGGGAAAGCCCGGTCGCGATCGCCGAGGCCAAGGTGCAGCCGGTGCCATGGGTGTGGCGCGTCGCGATCCGCCGCGCCTCGAGCACGAAGCTCTCGCCGCCGGCGGTGACGACGAGGTCGCGCAGGACGTCGCCTGGCAAATGCCCGCCCTTCACCATCGCCGCCTTGGCGCCCATGCCGAGCAGCGCCGCGCCGGCCCGGCGCATGTCGTCGAGGTTCGAGATGCGCAAGCCGGTCAGCGCCTCGGCCTCGGGCGCGTTGGGCGTGACTAGGCTGGCCCGCGCGACCAGCCTTTGCTCGAGCGCGTCGAAAGCGCGGCTGTCGAGCAGCCGCGCGCCGGTCGACGCGATCATCACCGGGTCGACCACGAGCGCGATCCCCGGTGCGGCGCGATCGAGCGCATCCGCCGCCGCCTCGATCACCGCATGATCGAGCAGCATGCCGGTCTTGACGCAATCGGCGCCGATATCGCCGAGCACGGACGCGATCTGCTGCTTCACGAAATCGGGCGCGACCGGGAGGATCGCCTGGACGCCCTAGGTGTTCTGCGCGGTCAGCGCCGTCAGCGCCGTGGCCGCGTAGCCGCCCAGCGCCGTCACCGTCTTGATATCCGCCTGAATGCCCGCGCCGCCGCCCGAATCCGAGCCGGCGATGATGAGCACCCGCCCCTTCATTCGGCCGCGTCTCCTTGCGAGAGCCTCGCCACGACCGCAGCGATCTCCTCGATAACCGAGACGACGAGGGTTTCGTCCTCGCCCTCGGCCATGATGCGCAGCAAGGGCTCGGTCCCGGATTTGCGCACGAGCAGCCTTCCGGCGGTGCCGAGGCGGCGCTCGCCCGCCCCGATCGCGGCTTTGACTGCCGGCGCTTGCATCGCCGCGCCGGCATCGCAACGCACGTTCTGGAGATGCTGCGGCACGGGCGCGAACACTTTCGCGATCTGGCTC
>JBJKPV010000404.1:0-12934 GCA_046706015.1 Allostellaceae bacterium
CGTGATCTTCGGCATCCGGCTCATCAGCTCGACGAATTGCGTGCCGCTGTTGGAGCCGTGCAGGATCGGCACGTGGAAGTGATCCGGCACGTTGTCGAGATGATGCGTCCAGCTGCAGGGGATGACCTTGGGCCCGCTCTGGATGTGATCATCCGCCGTGATCACCTCATCCGCCTCACGCTGTTCGAGCACGTCCCAGCGCGGTAGGGCCGGTTTCTTCTCCGGCGGTCCCATATAGGCGAAGATGAGGCCATAGCGCTCTTCGACTGGATACCAGGGCTGGCGCACCCGGTCGCGATGGTGGCCGCCCTCGGGCTCGCAAGGCTGCTCGAGGCATTCGCCTTTCACATCGTAGAGCCAGCCATGGTAGCAGCAACGGATGCCACGCTCTTCGACCTTGCCGTAATAGAGCGTGGTGCCGCGATGGGCGCAGCGCGGATAAAGAAGGCCCGCTCGACCCTGTCCATCACGGAACAGGATCAGATCCTCGCCCAAGACTCGGACCGGCCTGGGCCGCTCGGTCGCATCGGCAGCGAGACCGATCGGGTGCCAATAACGGCGCAGCAGATTGCCCATCTTGGTGCCGGGGCCCGTATCGGTGAGGTCGCGATTGGTCGTGCCGGGGCGCCGGCCATAGCCCGTGCCCTGATCGATGATCTGATTGGACGTCATCGCTTCCTCTCCTCGCCGAAACGCGCCGCGATTATTCCGACGCGCTGCCAGGGCGTCAAATGTTGCGGGGTCACCCGATCGGGTAAGATGCGCTTCCATGAGCAAAGGGCGCGCCTTGATCATCGGTGGGTCGGTGGGCGGCTTGTTCGCGGCGCATTTTCTGCGCGCGGCGGGCTGGGACGTCGCGGTGTTCGAGCGCAGCAGCGGCGATCTCGCCGATCGCGGCGCCAGCATCGGCACGCGCGAAGATTTATTCCAGGCGATGCGCCGCGTCGGCATCGCGTTGGATCCCTCGGCCGGCGTAGCGGTGCGCGCGCGTATCTGCCTCGATGCGCGTGGCACGATCGTACATGAAGTGGCGACACCTTCGGTCACCAGCGCGTGGGACCGCGTTTATCGCCCGCTTCGCGCGGCTTTGCCGGATTCGCTCTACCGCTCCGGCCGGCGGCTTGAGCGGGTCGAGACGACGGAATCGAGCGTCGCGGCGATCTTTGACGACGGTATGCGCGAGACCGGCGATCTTCTCATCGCCGCCGACGGCATTCACTCGACTGTGCGCGCGCAGTTGCTGCCCGGCATCGAGCCATCCTACGCGGGCTATGTCGGCTGGCGCGGCGTGATCGAGGAGCGCGCGCTCTCGGCCGAAGAGCATGCGCTGCTGTTCGGCCGGATGACCTTTTGTCTACCCGAGGGCGAGTTGGTCTTGGCGCTCGGCATGCCCGGGCGCGACGCCGACACGCGGCCGGGCCACCGGCGCTATTACTGGATCTGGTTTCGGCCAGCCGATCGCGAGCATGAGCTCGCGCGGCTTTGCACCGATGAAAGCGGCAAATGCCATGGCAGCTCGATTCCGCCGCATCTGGTGCGCGCGGAGGTCCTCGCGGAGTTGCGCGAGGCCGCGGGCAAGAACCTCGCGCCGCAGCTGGCCGCGATCGTGCGGCGCACGGCGCAGCCTTTTCCGCACGGCATCTTCGATCTCGAATCGCCGCGCATGGTCTTCGGACGGGTCGGGCTGCTCGGCGACGCCGCCTTTGTCGCGCGGCCTCATGTCGGGGCGGGCGTGACCAAGGCGGCGCTCGATGCGCAATGCCTCGCCGAGACGCTCACGACGAGCACCGACGCGGCAACGGCGCTGGCCTGCTATGCCGATAAGCGTGCCGAATTCGGTCGCCTGCTGGTCGCTCGCGCGCGCCATCTGGGTGCCTATCTCGAAGCTCACGCGGCTGGCGCCGGGCAGACGAAGCCAGTTGAGGCGCATGGCGCGCGAATCGTGCTCGCCGAATATGGGACGGTGGGGATACCGGGTTAGGCCCGCGCGATGACGCGGCCGGGCGGTTAGAAAACCGTCAACCGGCCATGAAGAAAGACCGGGGCTGACATGAATTCCATGTCATTGATGCGCCGCGATGCGGCCCACATAATCGCGCGCCATGCCTCCTGCCGAGCTGGAATGCACCGACGCCATCGACCCCGCCGCCGCCATAGCGGCGCCGCCGCGCCTCGCGCTGGGCGTGGATGGCGCGGCTTTTGGCATCCTCGGCGCGCTCAGCTTCTGTCACCTGCTCAACGATATGATCGCATCGCTGGTGCCGGCGATCTACCCGGTCTTTCGCGATGTGTTTCGGCTCGATTACACCCAGATCGGGCTGATCACCCTCACCTATCAATGCACGGCGTCGATCTTCCAGCCCCTGGTCGGGCTCTACACCGATCACCGACCGAAGCCCTATTCGCTGTCCATCGGCATGGGCTTCACCCTGGCCGGGCTGGTGTTGTTGGCGCGCGCGACGAATTTCAGCGCGCTGCTCTTTGCCGCGGGCTTGGTGGGGCTCGGCTCGGCCGTGTTTCATCCCGAATCCTCGCGCGTCGCACGTATGGCGTCGGGCGGCCAGCACGGTTTGGCGCAATCGCTGTTCCAGGTCGGCGGCAACCTCGGCGCGTCGCTGGGGCCGCTGCTCGCCGCCTTCATCGTCGTGCCGCTGGGGCAGGGCAGCATCGCCTGGTTCACTTTGGCTGCGTTGCTGGCGATGATCGTATTGGCGCGTGTCGGCGGCTGGTACAGGGCGCGACGGCCATTGATGCCGACCTCGCGAAGCCGTGCGGCCCCGCACGGCGTGCCGCTGCCCTCGCGCAAGATCGTGCTCTCGCTTTTTGTGCTGCTGGCGCTGATCTTCTCGAAATTCTTCTATACCGCCGGCCTGACGAACTATTACACCTTCTATCTGATCGGCCGGTTCGGCCTGTCCGTACCGAACGCGCAGATCCATCTCTTCGTTTTCCTCGCTGCGGTTGCGGTCGGGACCGTCATCGGCGGTCCAGTCGGCGACCGCATGGGGCGGCGCTTCGTGATGTGGTTTTCGATCCTCGGCGCGCTGCCTTTCACCTTGGCGCTGCCTTACGCCAATTTGTTCTGGACCGGCGTGCTGACCGTCTTCATCGGCGTGATCACCGCATCGGCTTTCGCGGCGATCCTGGTCTATGCGCAAGAGCTCATTCCGGGTCGAATCGGGATGATCTCGGGCCTCTTTTTCGGCTTGGCCTTCGGCATGGCCGGCATCGCCGCCGCGTTCCTCGGCCATCTCGCCGATTTGACGAGCATCGCCTACGTCTATCGGCTGTGCTCGTTCCTGCCTTTGATCGGGCTCTTGACGGCGTTCCTTCCCGAGGTCGAGCGGCGGCGCGGCGCTCGCTGAGGCGCTTCGCGCCCCGCTCCGCTCTCAGTGGCCGGTGGCGATGGAAGCGACCTCCGCGGGGTCCTCGGGCGCCGCGTTGCCGCGCCAGACCACGTGCAGATCGGGCCGGAGCAGCAGCAGGTCGTATTGATAGACCGCGCGCGCGGCGTCGTCGGGGATCTCCAGCACATTGGTCGGGGCGCCGAAGGTTTTGAGCGCGCGCTCGAGCCCGCCGGCATCCGCCTTGGTCCGGCCGAGCTTCAGGATGGTATAGCCCACGGGAATGCGATCTTGGATCGCCGTTCCGTCCTTGAGCCAGACATGCGGCAGGCGCGCGCCCGGCCAGGATGTGGGCTCGTAAGTGCGGAACAAATGCTCTGGCCCGCCCGGGATGTCGGAGATGATCGGCGAATCGACATAGCGATAGCCGAGCTCGGCGCCGATCATCTCATTGCTCTTGCGCTGCTCGACATCGGTCACGCGCGAGATCTCGGCGCGCAGCGCCGCGCCCTCCGGCGTGTTGTCACGGATATAGGGCTTCCACAGCGCGCGCCATTTGCGCCGGCCCAATGTGGCGTAGCGCGAGGCGCCGACATTGCGCTCGCCGACCTGCCGCCGCTCGATCTCGTAAGCGTCGAGCAGGTGCGGTCCGCCCCAGCCTTGCAAGGTCGCGGCGAGCTTCCAGGACAGGTTGATCGCATCGCCGACGCCGCCATTCATCCCGAGCCCGCCGGTCGGGATGACGAGATGGACCGAATCGCCGGCGAGGAAGACGCGGCGGTCGCGGAACCGGTCGGCGAGGAGAAGATTCTGCCGCCACGGGTTGCAGGTGAGCATCTCGTATTTGACCGGCGCGCCGACGACGCGCTGGAAGAGCGACTTCATGTCCTCGTCGCGCTCGACCACGGCGTGGAGGGTGTAGTGCTTGGTCGAATCCTGCATGATCAGGAAGGAATGATACTGGTCGGCGACGTGAAAGTGCCGGCCGTGGCCCGGCCCTTCGCCGATCGGCATGCGATCGAACAGCTCGTCGCAGCGATAGTGCGCCTGGCGGAGCTCAAGCAAATTCGCCTCGCCGCGCAGCTTGATGCCGAGCTGGCGCCGCACCGTGCTCGCGCCGCCGTCGCAGCCGGCGAGATAGGCGGCGCGCAGCTGCTCGGTGCCGGCCTTGGTCTTGAGGGTGGCGTCGACGCCGCCTTCGTCCTGGGTGAAGGAGAGGAGCTCGCAGCCGAACCGCACCGTGACGTTGGGCGTGCGCTCCGCGATCGATTTCAGCAGCGGCTCGAGGGTGTATTGCGAGATGAGCTGATAGGGCTCGAGCGGCGTCGAGCCATCATTGCACTGCCGGATCTCCTCGCGCGCTTCCTCGACCGACGGGTAATGGAGATGGAGCAGCGGCTTTTCGATCAGCGACAAGATGATGAACACGTCCATCGGAATGTCGCCGCGCATGCCGGCCTTGCGTACCGCGTCGGCGATGCCGAGCCGGCGATAGATCTCCATGGTGCGCGCGTTGCACCGCTCCATTTTGGGCAGGAAGGCCGGTGCCTCCTTTTGTTCGACTAGAACCGTCTTGATGCCGCGCTGGCCGAGATCGATTGCGAGGGTGAGACCGACCGGGCCGCCACCGACGACAAGTACCTGCGTATCCGTCACTTATCACCTGCCTGCTGCCTCCCCGCCCGCCGGCCGGCGCGACCGATCGAGCCCGCGGCGTCGCGCGCCGCCAAAGGCAAGACATAGGCCGCCGCGGTGAATTTGTCGATGCGGGCTGCCGCGCAGGAAAAGCTCAGAAAGAACGATCGCGGATCGCGGCGAAGGCCGATCGGCCTCACGGCGAGCTCGACAGACGGCCGGCCGCGGCTGTGAGTTTGCCCCTGGCCGCGGAGGACATTGTCTCGGCGACTTCCTTGATGAGCTGGCTGCGGAAGCGCTCAAGCCGTGGCGGGAGCACGTCCTGGCTGCGCAAAAGTTGGATCGATACGGAAAGCGGCGGGTTGATCGGCGCGGCGAGGAGCAGCCCGCGGCCGATCTCGCGCTCGGCGATGAGCCGCGGCACGAGCGCGACGCCGCCGCCGGCCGCGACCATGCATTTGAGCGATTCGAGATCATCGCAATCGGCGACGATCTCGGGCGTCAGGTCGCGCTCGGCGAATTTCGCGGCGATCGAGCGCCCATAGCCGATGCGCGGCTCGTTCACGATCAGGGGCTGGCGGGCCAACTCGGCGAGATCGACCGGCTCACGGCGCTTGGCGAAAGGATGGCCCGGCGGCACGAGGAGCGCGATCTCGGCCGAAGCGAGATGATCCCAGATCAGTTTGTCGGGCGCGCTCTTGGTATCGCCTTCGAGCACGATGCCGATATCGAGGCGCTGTTGGTGCACGAGGCGGTGAATGCGTCGCGTCGTCGCTGTGATGATATCGGGCCGGATCTTGACGTTGCTGCGCGAGAGCGTGCGCACGATGCGCGGGATCATGGTCTGCGCCAAGCCCGAATTGACGCCGATCCGGATCGTGGTGCCCGGCTTGCCGCGCAGCTCGCGCGCGAAGTCCTTGAGCGCGGCCATGCCGTTGACGACATTCTCGGCCGATTCGAGGAAAGCTTGTCCGTTGGCGCTCGCTTCGACGCCGCGGCTGTTGCGATAGAACAGGCTGAAGCCGAGCTCGTCCTCGAGCAGGCGGATCTGTCCGCTCAAGGTCGGTTGCGATACGCCCATCTTGACGGCGGCGCGGCTGAAACTGCGTTCGTGCCAGACCGCATGCGCGTATCGCAACTGTCGGTCGTTCATGGCGGGGGTAGCCTGCTCCAGTTATAGTACTATAGGTATTTCCTATAGCCTTATCTTCAAATATTCCTAGATTCCCGAGTGCAACGCAACATAATCGAAATGTAACCCGCTGCCTCGCTGTCATGGGCCCGGATGCGCGAAAGGGGAAATCACGTCTGCATGTCGAGCTACGAACTCAACCGCGCCATTCACCATATCTATATCGACCGCGACCGCACGGCGGCATTCCGCAGCGGCGACTATGCGATCCTCGATCGCTTCGCGCTGACCCAAGAAGAGCGCGAGGCGCTTCAATCCCGCGATTTTCCGCGCCTCTGGGCGCTTCACGTCCATCCGGTGCTGCTGTTCCATTTGTCGGCGGTGCTCAACCCGCGCGAATGGTACCTTCAGAACGTGGTGCCGAAGATCAAGGGTGTTCCCAACCGCTTCTACGATTACTACCACCCGCGCGGTGCGGGTGACGCCACGGCCAAGGTCTAGACTTCATGGCGGTGCCGGGCGAGCAGATTCACGCCGTCACGCAGCGCCGGCCGCGGCTCGGACCGCGTCTGTCGCAGGTCAATATCAGCGTCTGGCGCCTGGTCGTCTTCGTTCTGCTGCTCGCGGTTTGGTGGCTCGTCGCCGTCATGGCCGGCGAGAATTTCCTGCCGACGCCGTGGCAGACGGTCATCGCCGGCGTGCAAGTGATCGGCGACGGCTCGGTGCCGCTTGCGACGCTAGACAGCCTCACGGTCTTTCTCTCCGGCTTTCTCCTTGCCGCCGCCTTCGCGATCCCTTTCGGCCTGCTGATGGGCGGCTTTCGCGTTTTTGGCGCCGCTCTTGAAGGTTACGTCAACGCGCTGTCGGCGATGCCGCGTGTCGCCTTCATCCCGGTGATCATCGTTTTTCTCGGCCTCGGCTACGAGGCCAAGATCTTCATCGTCTTTCTCGGTGCGGTGATGCCGATGGTCATCAACACCTATGCCGGCGTGCTCAACTGCGACGGCGAGCTGGTCGAGATGGCGCGTTCGGCCGGTGCGCGCGACATGCAGATCTTCCGCAAGATCATGCTGCCTGGCGCGCTGCCTTATATCACGGCGGGGCTGCGCGTCGGCGCCTCGCTCGCTCTCATCAATACGGTTGTCGCCGAACTCTACACGGCGGTCAGCGGGCTGGGCGGTCTCCTGTCGGTCTACGGCAACAGCTTCCGCATGGCGCCTTATTTCGTCGTCGTCTGCATTCTGGCCGTGGTCGGGATGCTGGTGATGCATTCCCTGAAGTTCGTCGAGCGCCGGATGGATCGCTGGCGCTATCGCGGCGAGCGCGTCTGAATCAAAGTCGGAGAAAAGCCTTATGGCGCAGATCGTGTCGGTGATCGCCTCGACCCACAATCCGCGGATCTTCTGGAACCGGGACCAAGCCGATCCGGCGGACATGGCGACGCTCTATGCCACTTTCGGCGAAGTGCGCCGCATGCTGGCCGAGACCAAGCCCGATCTCATCGTCGGCGTCGCCAACGATCATCTCGACAACTTCTTTTTCGACAATCTGCCGACCTTCGCGGTCGCCACCGGTCCGGTCGCCGAGGGGCCGTTCTGGTACGAAAGCGACGTGATGAACTTGCCGCGTTACCGCGTGCCGGTGCATCAGGGTCTCGCCGACTATCTCCTGCGCGACGGCATCGAGCAGGGGATCCAGTTCTCACAGGTTCACGACTTCAAGATCGATCACGCCTTTACCGTGCCGCTGTCTTTCGTCCGGCCGGAAGAGGATTTGCCGATGGTGCCGATCATGACCAACGCCTTCGGCTATCCGATTCCAACCAATCGCCGCTGGTACGAACTGGGGCAGTTCCTGCGCCGCGCGATCGAGGCCTGGCCCGGCGCCGAGCGCGTCGCCGTCGTCGGATCGTTCAACCTCACGGTCGAAGTCGGCGGTCCGAAGATGGGCAATTATAATTTCGATCTCCAGCGCTGGATGCTCGAGCAGATGCGTCTCGGCAACCGGGACGAGATCCTCAATATCTTGACGGTGCCGCGTCTCATCGAGGAAGGCAACTCGACCGCCGAATTCCTCAATTACGTCACGGTGCTGGGCGTCGTCGAGACCAAGCCGCCGACATTCATCCAACACAAGCCGGTCAAGGGCGTCGGCACTTGCCCGGTTGCCTTCTGGAACATGGGATAAGGGAGTGGTCATGAGAGGGACATTCGAGAAATTCGCTGGCATCGCTGTCGTCGCGGCGACGCTCATGCTGGGAACCTCGGCGCAGGCCGAGCCGTTCAAGCTCATCGTCACCGAGACGCAGACGCCGCTTGTGCCCAATTCGGTGGCCGATCTGGCGCTCCGGCTCGGTTACTACAAGAAGGCCGGCGTCGACGTCGATCTCGTCCGCGTGCAGCAGACGCCTTCGGCGGTCGCCGCGCTCCGCTCGGGTGAGGGCGACATGGCGAATATCAGCTTCCACACGGCGTTGCAGCTCGTCGCCCGCAAGCAGATGGAGCTGAAGGGCGTGATCTCGCCCGACAAGGCCTTGCCGTTTCTCGTCGCCGCGAAGAAGAGCATCACCACGCCCAAAGGGCTCGAGGGCAAGGTCTTCGGCGTCGCCCGGGTCGGCAGCCTCGACTACACCTTGAGCCGAGCGGTGCTGGGGCATCTCGGCGTCGATATCGACAAGCTTCGCTATCTCTCGATCGGGCAGCCGGCGATTCGCGCCAAGTCGCTCGCCGCGGATCGCATCGACGCAACCACCATTTCGATCGGCGTATGGACGACGATCCCGGACAAGAGCAGCCTTCATGTTCTGATCGACCAGGCCCACTTCTATAAGGCAGCGCCCTTCGTCAGCAAGCTCAACGTCGTCACCGCCGCAATCGCCAAGTCGAAGGCGAAGCAGGTCGAGGCCGTGGTGCGCGCGATCATCATGGCGTCGCGCGATTTCGCCAAGAATCCGGAGCTCTGGGTTAAGGCGATGGAGGCCGCGCGGCCGGACGTGAAGCCGCAAGCGCTCGAGACGCTCGCCCAGGCCTATCGCGAGAGCTGGAGCGTCAATGGCGGTCTCAATCTCAAAGAGATCAGCTACACGACCGACATGGATTACAAGAGCAAGGATTTTAAGGATCTGGCTCGGGTCTCGCCCAAGACGTGGATCGATACCAGCTTTGTCGATCACGTGCTGAAGGAGATCGGCGCCGATCGCAACATGGACGAGACGGGTCGATGACGACGGAGCTCGCCGCGGCGGGCTCGACTGTCGCGGCGAGAAGGGCGCCGATGGGCATGGAAGGCGGAATCGTGGTGCGGAACGTCTCCAAGACGTTCCGCCGCGCGAAGGAAGCGGTCGGTGTCCAGGCTTTGCAGCACGTGTCGCTGGACATCAAGCCGAATACCTTCGCGACGCTGGTCGGCCCGTCGGGTTGCGGCAAGACGACCTTGCTGCGCATGCTGAACCGACTGATCGAGCCTGATGCGGGCGAGATCCTGATCGGCGGCGCACCGCCGCGTCCCGGCCCGCATATGGGCTTTGTCTTTCAGTCCTTTCGTCTCATGCCGTGGCGCACGATCCGGGACAACGTTTCCTTCCCGGTCGAGCTCGACGGGATGGACGCGAAGGAACGCGCCGAGCGCGCCGATCATTATCTCGACATGGTCGGGTTGCGGCGCTTCGCCGATTCCTATCCAAACGAGCTGTCGGGCGGGATGAAGCAGCGCGCGGCGCTGGCGCGTGCGCTCATCGCCGAGCCGCGTTACCTGCTGATGGACGAGCCTTTCGCCAGCCTCGACGCGCAGACCCGCGAATTCATGCAGATTGAGCTGATGAAGATCTGGCAACCGCACAAGAGCGTGGTCGTCTTCGTCACGCACAGCGTCGACGAGGCGGTCCTGCTTTCCGATCAGATCGTGCTGCTGCGCCCGCGGCCTGGCCAGGTGGCAGAGGTTTTGACCGTCGATCTGCCGCATCCGCGCTGGGAATATGACGCGCACGAGCGGCGCGAATTCGTCGAGACGCGGCATTATCTGTGGGAGCGGATCAAGGCGATGGTCGCCGCGGACCCGCAATCCGAGTTCTACATGCGCGCGACGAAGCCGGGATCGAACCGGGGCGCGCGCGATTGAAAGCGCAGACCGCGCGCGGGACGCAAGGCATCGTCGCGACCGGGCACGCGCTCGCGAGCGAGGAGGCGCTTGCGGTACTGAAAGAGGGCGGCAATGCCGTCGATGCCGCGACCGTGGCGGCGCTCGTGCTCGCCGTGGTCTGCCCCTATGCCTGCACCCTGGGCGGCGATCTCTACGTGCTCGTCTACGAGCCGCGCACACGCGGCGTTTCGGGACTCAATGCCACCGGTTGCTCGCCGCGCGCCGCCAGCGTGGAGCGCTTTGCCGGCGGCATGCCCGCCAATGGTGTGCTGTCGGCGACCGTGCCCGGGCTGTTGCGCGGGCTTGCCGATCTTCAAGCGCGTTTCGGCACGAGGGCGCTCGGGACGCTCATGGCGCCGGCGATCCGCTTGGCCGCCGAGGGCTTTGCCGTCCATCGCCAACTTGCGGGCAACACCGCGGATCGCGCCGTGCTTCTGGCGCGGGACGAGGCGGCACGCGCTCTCTTCCTGCCGGGCGGCAAGCCGCTCGCCGAGAGCGAACGCTTCGTCCAGCCGGCGCTCGCCGAGATCCTGCGCCGTATCGCGGAAGATGGCGTCGATGCTTTTTATGCGGGCGCGATCGCCGACCGCATCGCGATGGCTGTTGCGCAGCGCGGCGGGCTCATGACACGCGAGGATCTGGCGAGCCATGCCTCACAGTGGCAGGAGCCGATCGCTGCGCCGTTTTACGAGCATGAGATCGTGACCATGCCGCCCAATTCCTATGGCGCGACCTTGCTGTTCCAACTGCTTGAGCTCGAAGCCGGCGGCATCGCTTCGGTCGACCCCGAAAGCCTCGATTTCATCCGGCGCGGCTACGCGGCGCGTCGCAACGCCTATCGCGCGGCCGCGCGATTGATCGCCGATCCGCGGCTCGTCGAAGGCGAGTTGCGCCACATCCTGGGCAGGGCCTGCGCCGAGGCTGGCCGCCGGCCGCCCGCGCCGGCCCCCGATCCGGCGGAGCCGCGCGACCGCTGCACCACTTGCGCGGTCGTGATTGACCGCGACGGCATGGCGGTCTCGCTGATCGAAAGCATCTCGGCGCCCTATGGCGCGGGCGCGGTGCTCGACGATACCGGCATCCTCCTCAACAACCGCATGGCCGGCTTCAACACCGATCCCGCGAGCCCTAATTGCGTGGCGCCGGCAAAACGGCCGGCCAATACCTTGGCACCCTGCCTGGTGCTGAAGGATGGCCGCCTGGTGATGAGTGTCGGCACGCCCGGCACGGTCGGCCAGACCTGTACCTTGGCGCAATTTCTCGCCCGCGTGCTCGCCTGCGGCGAGGATCCAGCCGAGGCGGTGGCGGCGCCGCGCTGGTCGGTCGATTTCAAGGGCAAGCTGGTGGTCGAGGACGCAATGGACGAGGGCTTGCGGCAGTCCCTCTTGGATGCCGAGCCCGAAGCCAGGGCGATGCGGCGCGGCTGGATCAGTTTCGGCTCGATCAAGGCGGCGATGGCGTCGGCCGAGGGGCTCTCGGGCGTCGCCGATTCGCGCCGCGCCGCCACGACCTTGGGGTGGTAGCGATGGGCGGAAGGATAGAGGCAACGCCGCGTATAAGCCGCGCTTATGCAGGTATCCGGAATTCCATTTTGCTTCGCGAAGTGAGGCTTCCTAGCATCGTCGCAATCGCACTCGGAAGAAGTAAGCACAGGAGACATTGATGCGTAACGGGTACCGGGTCATCGACGTCGACAGTCATGTCACGCCGTCGCTCGAAGTGCTGCATCGCTATGCCGGCAAGGCGGTGAAGGAGCGCTGGGACGAGCTCAACCCCTATGTCCGCGAGATGCGGTCGCCCGAGGGGCGCGGTCATCCGAAAGAGCCGTGGCACACGATCAAGGTCAATCCGATCCCTTATAACCGCATCGCCGGCCAGAAGCCCGGTGCCGAGAAGGTCGAGAAGGGCGGCGCCGGCGCGGTCGAAGGGCGCGTCGCCAATATCTCGAAATCGGTCTGCCACGAGCGCATCCAGCATGACAATTCGCATGGCCGCCTCGAGGACATGACGCTTGAGGGCGTCGATGTGAACGTGCTCATTCCCGGCACCTGGGCGCCGGCCTCGAGCGCGCTCGACCCCGCGATCACGACAGGGCTCTACGACGCCTATCACAACTATATGCGCGAATTCTGCAGTGCCGACACGAACCGGCTGAAAGGGCTTTTCCTGGCGCCCGGGAAAAACATTCCCTGGGCGGTCGAGCAGTTGAAGAAGCTCGGCAAGGAGAGTTGGCTTTCCTGCGTGTGGCCGTCGCTGCCCGAAGGCATGCCGATCGACGATCCGGATCTCGAGCCCTTATGGCAGGTGATGAACGACCTGCATCTGCCGATCATGCATCACAGCTTCTTCTACGAGCCCCCTTATTTCCCCGGCTATCGCGAAATTTGGGGCAATTCGGCGATCGCGCGCACGGCCGCGCATCCTTGGGGCGCGCAGCGCTCGCTCGCCTATGTCATCTGCGGCGGCATCCTCGATCGCTATCCCAACATCAAGATCGGCTATTCCGAGACCGGCCATGGCTGGCTGCCCAATTGGCTCTTACGCCTCGATAGCCAGGTGCATTACGTCAAGGGCGTGGTGCCGCCGCTCAAATTCCTGCCGAGCGAATACGCCAAGCAGGGCCGCGTCTGCATCTGCATCGAGTCGCATGAAGGCCCGCTCATGACCAAGGCGGTGATCGACATCC
>JBJKPV010000405.1:0-5939 GCA_046706015.1 Allostellaceae bacterium
CCGAGTCAGCCTTGCCGGATATCCAGCTTCTGTTCAACGCCGCGCCGATGGATGCCGGGCCCTATCTCTGGCCCTTCCGCAAGCCCTTCGCCGACGGCTTTGCCATAAGGGCGGTGCTGCTTCGGCCGGAAAGCCGCGGCGATCTTGCGCTCGCCTCAACCGACCCGCGTCAGCCGATGCGCATCCGCCAGAATTTTCTTGCCACCGACAAGGATCGTCACACCCTTCGCCGGGGCATGCGCATGGCGCGCGAGATCGGTTCACAGGCGCGGCTCGCGCCGTTTCGCGCCGCGGAGATCGCGCCGGGTCCGGGCTGTGGCTCCGATGCGGAGATCGACGGATTCATCCGCGCCACCGGCATCACGGTTCATCATCCGCTCGGCACCTGCAAGATGGGGCCGCAAGGCGATGCGATGGCTGTGGTCGACCCCGAGCTGAGGGTCTGCGGCGTCGAGCGCTTGCGCGTCGTCGATGCCTCGGTGATGCCCGATCTCGTCGGCGGCAACATCAACGCTCCGGTCATCATGATCGCCGAGAAAGCCGCCGATCTGATCCGCGGCCGGCCGCCGCTCGCGCCTGCCAATGTTTGAGCATCCGCCGTGTTATGCCGTTGCCCGGCGCGCGCGGCCAATCCTATAGTGCACGACAGAAAACGCGGGGGAGTCAAAGCCATGCAGGTCAAGCAGTTCTTCATCGTCGGCGCGGTCGCGGCGCTGATAGCCATGCCGGCGAGCGCACAAACGGTCAAAGTGGGCGTCGTCTTGTCGTTATCGGGCGCGGATTCGCTGCCTGGGCTTCAGATCGAGCGCGGCATGCAGCTCTATATCAAGCAGCACGAGAAAGACCTGCCGCCGGGCGTGAAGGTCGACCTCGTCATTCGTGACGACACCGGCCCAAATCCCGACGTGGCGGGGCGGCTGACCCAAGAACTGATCGCGCGCGATCACGTGAACATTCTCGCGGGCGCGCTCTATACGCCCAACGCCATGGCGATGGAGCCGCTCGCCACGCGCGCGAAGATTCCCTTCATCATCACCAATGCCGCGACGGCCATGTTGACCCGGCGTTCGCCCTATGTGATCCGCGTTTCCTTCACCCTGTGGGAGACCGCCTTGCCGCTCGGCAAATGGGTGGCGGAGCAAGGTGCCAAGAAGGGTTACACGGCGGTGGCCGATTACGCGCCCGGTTACGACGCCGAAGCCGCCTTTGCCAAAGGCTTCACCGAGGGCGGCGGCAAGATGATCGGCTCGGTTCGTATGCCTTTGGGCAATCCGAACTTCGCGCCCTATCTCCAGCGCATCCGGGACGCGCACCCGGATGTGGTCTATATCTTCGTGCCCGTCTCCGCGGCACCGGCGATGATGCGCGCGGTCGGCGGGCTCAATTTCGCCGCCGCTGGCATCAAGCTGGTCTCGACCATGGATCTCGTCCCCGATCAGCAATTGCAGACCATGGGTGACGTGGTGAAGGGGCTGGTGACCTCCGGCACCTATTCCGCTGCCGGCAACCGGCCCGCGAACAAGGCCTTCGTTGCCGCCTGGAAACGGGAGTACGGCGCCGATGCTCTCCCGGACTTCACCGGCGTGCAAGGGTGGGACGCGATGGCGGCGACCTTTGCCGTGATCGAGAAAACCGGCGGCAAGTTCACCGTCGCTCAGACGATGGGGATCTTGAAGGATTGGAAAAATCCCAACAGCCCGCGTGGGCCGATCGAGATCGATCCGGCGACGCGCGACATCGTGCAGAACATCTATATCCGCCGGGTCGAGAGCAAGGACGGGCATCTCGAGAACGTCGAGTTCGCCACCATCCCCCACGTCAACGATCCGTGGAAGGAGTTCAACCCGCCGAAAAAATAAGCGGCGGTGCTGCCCCGCATCGCTGGCATGCATGTGAGCGCTTGGCGCCGGCGGCTTCTCGATCCTAGTATGAACCGCGCGGTCGGATGCGGAGATCGCCGGGGATCGAGATGAAAGCGGGTTTCGTCGGGTTGGGTGTTCAGGGCAAGTATCTTGCCATTAATCAGGCACGCGCTGGCGTCGACCTGATCGTCTACGATGTGCGCGCCGAGCCTTTGGCCGAGCTCGCCGCCGCTGGCGCACACGTCGCACGCTCGTGCAAGGAAATCGCTCAATTCGCGCCCATCGTGCAGATCTGCGTGCTCGACGACGCGCAGCTCGAGGCCGTCATGCTCGGCGAGGCGGGCGTGCTCGCCGGCGCCGAGCCCGGCGCGCTCGTCGTCATTCACAGCACAGTCCGGCCTTCGACCATCGCCAAGCTCGCCGAGCTTGCCGCCGCCAAAGGCGTCGAGGTGATGGACGTGCCGGTCAGCGGCAGCGAGAACGGCGCCAAGAACAAAACCATGTCCTATATGGCGGGCGGCAGCGCCGAGGGCCTTGCGCGTTGCCGGCCGCTCTTCGAGACCTCGGGCACGAAGATCCTTCATACCGGCGGGCTCGGCACCGGCATCCGTGCCAAGCTCGCGCATCAGCTCATCATCTGCGTCAACATCCTCGCGGCCTATGAAGGCATGCTGTTGGGCGAGACGGCGGGCGTCGAGCGCGACGCGCTCATCAACGTCGTGCGCGACGGCGCCGCGCAGAGCCGCGTCGCCGAGCGCTGGAAGAAGGTCGCCTTCAGCGCGACCTCGCGCCGCGTCTTCTACAAGGATCTTCAGCTCTGTCTCGAATACGGCCACGAGCTCGGCCTGTCCTTGCCCGGCGCTGCGCTCGCGCAACAGATGATCGACAAGATGGTGTCGTGATGAGCGGCGCGGCGCGTTCGGCCAAGGCGCTGGTCCATACCGAATTGGGCGAGATCGACCGCGAGATCTTCGTCAATGACGAGATCTATCGCCGGGAGCTGGAGCAGATCTTTGGCCGCGCCTGGCTCTATGTCGGTCATGAGAGCCAGATCCCGAATCCCGGCGACTTCTTCACCTCGAAGATGGGCGAGGAATCCGTGATCCTGACGCGCGACCGCGCCGGCAAGATCCATGTCTTCCTCAATTCCTGCCGGCATCGCGGCATGAAGGTCTGCCGCTACGACGAGGGCAACACCACCAACTTCATTTGTCCCTATCACGCCTGGAGCTTCGCGACCGACGGCAAGTTGGTCGGCGTGCAGGATTACGACCGCCTCTATCAGCCGCCCTTCGACAAGTCGGAATGGGGCCTGATCGAAGTCGCGCAGCTTGCCAACTTCCACGGCACGATCTGGGCAACCTGGGACAAGAACGCACCTTCCTTCGCGGATTATCTCGGCGAGGCGGCATTCGGTCTCGCCGGCGCGCTGCGAGCGTGGGATGGAACCGACGGCGAGACGGAGCTTTTGGGCAGCGTCCAGAAATGGATCGTCCCGACCAATTGGAAATTCATCGCCGAGAATTTCGCCGGTGATTTTCTCCATGTCGTCAGCCACCGCTCGGTCGAGATGGTCGGGATCGGGCCGGGCGAGGGCGGCGGGCGGCGCGACGATTATGGCGAGGCCAAGCGCGCCGCTTATCCGGGCGGCCACGGCATCGTCTACAGCATCGTCCCGCCGAAAAAGGATTTCGTGCAATATTCGCTCTCGCCCGTGACCTCCGCTTATTTCGCCGAACAATGGAAAAAGCGCCTGCAACGCCTCGGCGACAAGGCCGGCATCTTTCCGCTCATCGGCACGATCTTTCCCAACATGTCCTTCCACGGCCAACAGCCGCGCACGCTTTTGGTCGCGCATCCGCGCGGCTGCCGCGAGACCGAGATGTGGCGCGTCTATTTCGTCGACAAGGCGGCACCGCCCGAGGTCAAGGAATTCCTGCGCCGCTATTATATCCGTTATTCAGGCCCGGCCGGCATGACCGAGCAGGACGACATGGAGAATTGGAATTACGCCGCGATGGCGAGCGACGGCTTGATCGCCCGGCGCTATCCCTATCATTACAAGGCCGGCATGGGCTACGGCGGCAAGGACAGCGTGATTCCCGGCCGCGTGACGGCGAAGGAAGCGCCGGGCACCGAGCAGAATCCGCGCGCGCTCTATCAGCGCTGGGCCGAATTCATGGATGCGAAGAGCTGGGATGAGCTGCGGCTGCGCTGATCGAGGACGCCGGACGCCATGACCCTCATGCCGGAACGCCTCGCCTATCTCGATCTCATGCGCGAGATCGAGGATTTTCTCTATGCCGAGGCCGATCTGCTCGACGAGCGCCACTACATGGCCTGGCTCGATCTCTTCACCGAAGATGTGCGCTACTGGATGCCGCTGCGCAAAAACGTCGCCTTCGAGGATTTGGCGAAGGAGACGACCGCCGAGGACGATATCGCTTGGATCGATGACGACAAGGCGACCTTGACCAAGCGCGTGAAGCAGCTTCTGACCGGTGTCCACTGGTCGGAGGAGCCGGTCTCGCGTGTCTCGCATGTCGTGACCAACATCCATCTGGCCGAGCCGGCGACCGCGATCGCCGAGGGTGCGAGCGCGACGGTCAAGTGTCGCTTCTTCGTCTATCGCAACCGGCTCGAGACCGAGACCGATCTGCTGGTCGGGCGGCGCGAGGATTTGCTACGCCGTGTCGGCGGCGCGTTGAAGATCGCGCGGCGCAAGATCCTGATCGAGCAAAGCACCTTGCTGGCGAAGAACCTCACCGTCTTTCTTTAGCGCGCCGCCCCAAGCCGGGAGAAGAAACCATGGCGATCATTCCGCCGCTGATCCGCGAGCATGTCGCGATCCCGATCGTCGATGGCAAGATGAGCTTTGCCGATGTCGGCCTCGTCGCCAGCGCGCTGCCCAGCGGCTACGCGCAGGTCACGCCGAGGGGCAGCCTCATGACTTATGATGAGGGTCATCTCGCGTTGTGGGAGCGCGGACGCGGCTCGACCAATGCCGAGCTCAAGGACGGCACGCGCTTGACCGTCTTCATGCGGCGCTCGGCGCTGCGCCAGGCCGGGATCTCTTCCTCCGGCGTCGTGCGCTTTTACGGCGTCGCCTCGCTGCACAAATCGGGCGCGATCTATGACGAGATCTGGCGGCGCTTGATCGATGCCGAAAAGCAGCAGGATCCGGAGAAGAAGGGCTTCGGCGTGCTGATCGCGATCGAGCGTGTCGAGGATCTGGCCGGCCGCGCGCTTCACGAGGGCTGAGCGCGCCGCGGGCTCAGCCCGCTTGCGGGATCGCGGCCGCGGAAAGCCCGACGCTGCGCGCCGCCTCGACCAGCTCTTTCCAGGAATTGTCGTCGATCGTGATCCCAGATGCGCCGCGCTCTTTCATGGCTTTGCGCTCGGGCTCGCCCGCGACCATCACCTCCTCGACGCCGGGCCGCGGCGGCGCGGATTTGACCCAGCCGATCAGGCTTTCCGCCTCGCGCCGCATCCCGTCGAGATCGCCGAACCGCGCCGGATCGAGCACGATTGAGTACATGCCGTTCTTGACCCCGTGATTGGGCAGATCGCCCTGCATCGCGCCGCCGCCGGTCAAGACGCCGGCCAGCAACTCGCAGGCCAGCGCGAGGCCCGAACCCTTGTGCTCGCCGAAGGGCAGCATCGCGCCGTTCCCGCGATAGAACACGGCCGGATCGGTCGCGTCGTTTCCTTGGGCGTCGATCAACACCCCGCTCGGCAGCTTCTTGCCGGCGTTCATCGCAACGCGCAGCTTGCCAGCCGCAACACGGCTGGTCGCAAAATCAAGCACCACCGGCGGTGCTGCGCCGAGGCCCGGGAAGGTGATGCAGACCGGATCGGTGCCGAAGCGTCCGACCGCGCCGCCAAAAGGCGCCACCCGTCCCGGCGCGATCAGCACATTGACAAAGTGTATCGAGATAAGCCCGGCCGCGGCCGCCTGCTCGCCATAGGCGCCGACCCGCGCGACATGATGGGTGTTGCGCAGCGCAAAGACACCGAGGCCGCTCGCCTTGGTCTTGGCGATCGCCCAATCCATCGCTTCGCGCGCGATCACCTGGC
>JBJKPV010000406.1:0-14859 GCA_046706015.1 Allostellaceae bacterium
CCGCCGAGGGGACCGCCCGCTCGCCGCGCTGGCCGCCGGGTCGTGGCGCCGTCGCGCCCGTGGCAATCTACCGAAGCGCGCAACCCTCTCACCAGCCCCCTCGGACGCGGGGTGGACAACGAGCGGCCCCCCGATCGTTGCGCGCGGCCGCCGCGCGCGCTATTTATGGGGAAACTGACCGAGGCAGGCTGATATGGCCAAGAGCAACACGATCCAGATCAAACTCGTAAGCACGGCGGACACCGGCTTCTTCTACGTCACCAAGAAGAATCCCCGCGCCAAGACGGAAAAGCTCGAGTTGAAGAAGTATGATCCGGTCGCGCGCAAACACGTCGTCTTCAAGGAAGCGAAGATCAAATAGCGCGCCGATGCATGCACTGATGAACGATGGCCGCTCCCGCAGGAGCGGCCTTTTCGATGGCCAAAAGCGGCGCCCCCGACGCCGTCACTGCCCAGTGGAGGCGACCGCCGATATGCCGGCTTGCTCCACGCCGCGTTCGGGCTCGGCGTCGACATCGGCGACGGCGACGCGGATGCAGTTCCTGCCGGCGTTCTTCGCGGCGTAAAGCGCCTCGTCGGCGCGGCGAAGGAGGCTTGCTGGCGTCTCGCTCGACCCACGCGTCATGGCGACGCCGATGCTGATCGTGATCGGCAGATCGACCTTCGGCTCGCCGACGGCAAAAGGCTTTTCGGCGATGACGCTGCGCAGGCGCTCGGCCACGACCAAGGCCATGGGCAGCGGCGTCTCAGGCATAACGACGACGAATTCCTCACCGCCGTAACGCGCCACGAGATCGAAGCCGCGCACGTGCCGCAGCACGCGGTTGGCGACTTCTTTAAGGACCTCATCGCCCGCGCCGTGACCATGGGTATCGTTGACGCGCTTGAACCAGTCGATGTCGAAGAGGAGCAGAGCGGGGCCCTGCGCATGTGACGTACCCTCGGAGAGGCTGGCGAAGAGCCCGTCGAGATGGGCGGCCAGATAGCGCCGGTTATAAAGACCGGTGAGACCGTCGGTGAGCGCCAGCGCGAGGCTCTTCTGGTAGTTCTCCTGGAGCCGGTCCTGAAGCCGCTTGCGCCGGATCTGGGTGCGCGCGCGTGCCAGCAGCTCGTTGCGGTCGAGCGGGCGCACGATGTAATCGGTTGCGCCGAGATCGAGCCCCTTGGCCAGCCGCGGGAGCTCGTCGGGATCGCCGATCAGCAGGATCGGCACCAGCCGGCTCGCCTCGTTGGCGCGCAGCTGCGAGACGACGCGCAACGCGTCGACCTTGCCCGGCATGCTCAGGATCACCAGATCGATGCTCGCGTCGCAAGCGGCGTAGAGCTGCTCGAGTTGCGCCGGCCGCACCGTCTCGCTGGCAAGGGGCGCCAGGATCTCGGCGATGCGCGCGCTGCCGAAAGGATTCTCCTCCCACAACAGGACGCGCGCCGGCGCCGTGTTCTCTTGCGGCGCCTCGGCCTCGAACAGCGAGTTGAAGCGGCCGCAGACATCCTCGCGATGCCGCCACTCTTCCATCATTCGCCGCAAGCGCACGAGGGAGCGAACGCGCGCGAAGAGCGCGGTGTCGTTGACCGGCTTGGTGAGGAAGTCATCGACGCCGGCCTCGAGCCCGCGCAGGCGGTCGGACGGCTCGGAGAGGGCCGTCACCATCACGACCGGAATGTCGGCGGTGTGCGGATCAGCCTTGAGGCGGCGGCAGGTCTCGAACCCGTCCATGCGCGGCATCATGACGTCGAGCAGGATGAGGTCGGGCTGTTCCTTGAGCGCGAGCTGGAGCGCCGTCATGCCATCGCTCGCGCTCAGCACTTGATAGTACTCGCTCGAGAGCTTCGCCTCGAGGACCTTCACGTTTACTTCGACGTCGTCGACAACGAGGATACGCGCTGACATTGGCTTACTTCATGAAATCGATGCGGCCTTAGGCGCAGAACCGTGCGACGGTCTGGAGAAAGTTCGCAACCGAGATCGGCTTGGCGATGTAACCCTCGCACCCGCCTTCACGGATCTTTTCCTCGTCGCCCTTCATCGCGAACGCCGTCACCGCGATAACCGGGATCGCCTTCAGATCGTCGTCTTCCTTGATCCACTTCGTCACTTCGAGGCCCGACACTTCCGGCAGCTGAATATCCATCAGGATGAGTTCGGGGCGATGCTGCCGGGCGAGTTGTAGCGCTTCCATACCGTCCTTGGTCTGCAAGATCTGATAGCCATGCGCTTCGAGCAGATCATGAAAAAGCTTCATGTTCAGGTCGTTGTCTTCAACGATAAGAACGCGCTTCGACATCATTCGATCCTTGCTGGCCGCGCGCACGAGGGAACGGCGACGAATCATTTTAGGGTCGCAATGGTTAAGAGAGCATCGACCATCGACACCGGACGATCAATACCCATTCTGGAGGGCGCCCCCTCGTGCGCCATCCTTAGTCCAGCTAATCTTAACATTGCCTTAATCAATTCGACACGGAGCATATCGCTTCATGCGCATCGGCATCGATTTGGGCGGCACCAAGATCGAGGCCGCCGCGCTCGATCGCAACGCCTCGGTGCGCGCGCGTCGTCGCGTCGCCACACCGGCTGGCGACTACGCCGCGACCATCGGCGCCGTCGCCGCGCTCGTCGGCGCAATCGAGAACGAGCTCGGCGGCCGCGCCAGCGTCGGCGTGGCGATGCCGGGTACGCTGTCGCCCGCCAGCGGCCTCGTCAAGAACGCCAATTCGACCTGCCTCATCGGCAAGCCATTCGACCGCGACCTGATCGCGGCGCTGGGCCGCCCGGTGCGCTTTGCCAATGACGCCAACTGCCTGGCGCTGAGCGAGGCGGTCGATGGCGCGGCGCAAGGCGATTCCGTCGCCTTTGGCGCCATTCTCGGCACCGGCGTGGGCGGCGGGATCGTGATCGAGGGACGCATTCTTAGCGGCGCCAACGGCATCGCCGGGGAATGGGGCCACTCGCCGTTGCCGTGGCCAAGGGACGACGAGCGGCCCGGGCCGCTCTGCTATTGCGGCAAACACGGCTGCATCGAGGCGTTTCTCTCCGGTCCGGGCCTCGCGCGCGACCACCGCGAGGTCACCGGCGAGGCGCTCGAGCCGGCCGAGATCGCCGCCCGCGCCGCTTCCGGCGCGCCCGGGGCGCAGGCAACGATGGCACGCTATGTCGACCGGCTGGCGCGCGGCCTCGCGACGGTCATCAACCTGCTCGACCCCGACGTGATCGTGCTGGGCGGCGGGCTCGGCCAGATCACGGAGCTCTACCGCGCGGTTCCGGAACGCTGGCAGGCTTACGTCTTCTCCGATACGGTCGCAACGCGGCTGGTGCCGCCGCGCTGGGGCGCTTCGAGCGGCGTGCGCGGCGCGGCGTGGCTGTGGTCGGAAAGGGAAGGAGAAGCCTCATGACAATCAATCGAATCCTGAAATTCGATGCGATTCCGGAGCGTCGCGCGCCGAATGGGGCCGAGATCCGGCCGCTGGTCGATGCCGAGAGCTGTGGCGCGCAGATCAAGACCAACACGGTCACTTTCCCGGCGGGTCACGCGGTCGAGCTCCATCGTCACAATTGCAACGAGATGGTCATGGTTCTGGCGGGCGATTGCGCCGTCGAGATCGAGGGCGAGGAGCGCGTCGCGCTCAAGCCCTTCGATACGGTTTCGGTCGCGGCCGGCACCTGGCATCGCTTCCTCAGCACCGGCGCCACGCCGTTCACCTTGCTCGCGATCTACGATGCCGCGCGCGTCGAGCGCACCTTGCGCGATTCGGGCAAGACCACGATCGATTAGGCCGCGCGATCTCGGCCGCCAAAGCCGCGCCTCAGCATTTCGGCTTTGGCAGTGCCTCGATATCGTCGAGCTTGGCGTGGAGCGCGTAATCGCCGTAATTGAGCGACATGTCGTGCGACACGCCGTTGTCGAGAAGCCGCATGGTGAGCTCGTAGTCGGGCAGATCAGAATCGGAGTTGCCGGCATCGCCGCTGAAGAACGCGAGGCTCATGCGCCAGGACGGACGCCGCAACAGCGGCGTATCGAGCGGTTTTTTGGCCTTGAGATCGGGTTTGAGCAAAGGCCCGATCACGGCGCTGATCTGCCCGGCATTCTCGACCGAGGCGCCGTCGAACACTTTGCGCGAGACGAAGCGGTCGCCGGCCTCGGCGCGCTCGATCAGAAACAAGGTATGTGCGGTCGGGAAGAGAACGCCGGGCGGCAGCTTCAGCGTCTTGTGCTCGGGCTTGTCGAATTCGGCGATGCCGCCCTTGCCCGGTCCGTCGAGATGCGCCTCGCCATGGATATCGTCCTCGACCTCGCCGTTGCGCAGCCGGCGTTCATTGAAGCGGTAGCGCAGCCCATCTTTCGATTCCCAGGTCACCAAGGTCGAATTGATGTCGACGCTGCCTTCCTCGGCATAGAGAAGGCGCAGGCGGAAGCGCTGTTCGACGGTCCAGCCATCGCAGGTCTCGCCCCATTCGTAATACATGCCGCCGCTCGCGCCGGCGACCCCACTCGACGGCTTCATCGACTCCAGCGTGAGACTATAAAGGGCGCGATGCGGCGCGATATCGACCGCCGACGCCGGCGGCGCGACGAGCAGCACCAGCGCCGCGGCGAGACCCAGATATCGGCTCGCCCCCAAAGTCATGATTTGTGTCTCCGATGCACGCGCCGCCCGTTCTTGCGGCGACCTTCGGCAAGGATATCTCACGCTGCTGCCGCTGGCGATAGTGCCGCTCCGGCCGCCCCGATCGTGCCGGCAAGTTTTGCCGGTGCGGCAAATTTTTTCCTGTCGGAAAACCGCAAGAAACGGAGTTTTCATCGTAAATGCGGTTGGCACGAGGCTTGCGTGACAACCTTCGGCTTGATGTTCAAGTCGGAGTCGATATGCCGGCCGATGATGTACATTTCCGCAGCACCGAAGACGCGCTCGCCGTACCGCGCCGTCGCAGCCGGCTGAGCCGGCGCCTCTCGCCTCCGCCAGCGAACGATCCCGCGCTGGTCGATTGGGCCCGCGCGGTCGCGGCCGCCGCGGATCGCCGCGTCAGCGAACTCGAGGCACGCATCGCGCAGCTCGAGAGCCAAGTCACGACGGATGAATTGACCGGCCTGCTCAATCGCCGCGGCTTCCTCGAGGCGTTCGAGCGCGCCAACGCGGCCGCACGCCGCGACGGGCCGCGCGGCGTGGTCGTACTCTGCGACCTCGACGACTTCAAGAAGCTCAACGACCTGCTCGGCCACGCGCATGGCGACTATATGCTGCGCGAGATGGGCACGCTGCTCCGGCGCAATACGCGCAAGATGGACGCGGTGGCGCGCCTCGGCGGCGACGAATTCGCGCTCCTCTTGATCGGCGCGGCGCCGGCCAACGCCAAGCGCAAATGCCAAGGCATCGGTCGCGCACTCAACACGATCGGGCTACGCGCGAGCTTTGGCGTCGCCGAGTTCGACGGCCTGGCCGACGAAAACAGCATCCTCCACGCCGCCGACATGGCGATGTACGAGGAAAAGCGCGCCAACACCAGCGAGCGGCGCGCGCTCGCCGGCGACTGACCCTCTTCAGCCCTTGGTCTTGGCTTCCGGCGGCAGGGCCAGCCGGATATGGAGCTCGCGCAGACGCTCCGGCGGGACCGGCGCCGGCGCCTGCATCAACAAATCCTGCGCCTGCTGGTTCATCGGAAAGGTCACGACCTCGCGGATATTGGGCGTATCGGCCAGCAGCATCACGATGCGGTCGATCCCAGGCGCCGAGCCGCCATGGGGCGGCGCGCCGTATTTGAAGGCGTTGAGCATGCCGCCGAAGCGCGCCTCGACCTCCTCGGCCTTGTAGCCCGCAATCGCGAATGCCCGGTACATGATGTCGGGCAGATGATTGCGGATCGCCCCGGAGGATAGCTCGACACCGTTGCACACGATGTCGTACTGGAAGGCCTTGATGGTCAGCGGGTCTTGGGTATTGAGCGCATCGAGCCCGCCCTGCGGCATCGAGAACGGGTTATGGCTGAAGACGATTTGCTTCAGCTCTTCGTCGTACTCGTACATCGGGAAATCGGTCACCCAGCAGAACTCGAACACGCCTTGCTTGGTGAGCTGTAGTTCGCTTCCGATCTTCAACCGCGCGGCGCCCGCGAATTGAACGAATGTCTTCGGTACGCCGCAGACGAAGAAGACGGCGTCGCCGTCCTTCAAGCCCAGCTCGGTGCGGAGCTTCTCGGTACGCTCCGGCCCCAAATTGCGCGCGACCGGCCCGGCGCCCTCGCCGTCGCGGAAAAAGATATAGCCCAAGCCCGGCTGCCCCTCGCCCTGCGCCCAAGAATTCATCCGGTCGCAAAAGGCGCGGTTGCCGCCGCCGGGCGCTGGTATCGCCCAGACGCGGACATTCGCGTCGGCCTCGATCTGGCCGGCGAAAATCTTGAAGCCCGATCCACGAAAAACGTGCGTTGCATCCTGCATTTTAAGGGGGTTGCGTAGATCGGGCTTGTCGGAGCCGTATTGCTGCATGGCTTCCCAATAAGGAATCCGGATGAAAGGCGGCTTCGACACCTCGCGACCGCGGCCGAACTCCTCGAAGATCCCGGCGATGACCGGCTCGATCGCGGCGAAGACGTCCTCTTGCGTGACGAAGGACATCTCGAAATCGAGCTGATAGAACTCGCCCGGCGAGCGGTCGGCGCGGCTCGCCTCGTCGCGAAAGCACGGCGCGATCTGGAAATAGCGGTCGAAGCCCGCGACCATCAGCAACTGCTTGAATTGCTGGGGCGCCTGCGGCAACGCGTAGAACTTGCCGGGATGGATACGGCTCGGGACGAGATAATCGCGCGCGCCCTCGGGCGAGGAGGCCGTCAGGATCGGCGTCTGGAATTCGGTGAAGCCCTGCTCGATCATGCGGCGGCGGATCGACGCGATCACCTGCGAGCGCAAGACGATGTTTGCATGGACCTGCTCGCGGCGAAGATCGAGGAAGCGATAGCGCAGCCGCATCTCCTCGGGATAGTCCGCCTCGGTGTTGACCGGAAACGGCAGTGTCTCGGCTTCGGACAAGAGCTCGAGCGCCGCGATCTGCAGCTCGACCTCGCCCGTCGGCAGCTTCGGATTGACGGTCTCGGGCGAGCGCTCGACCACCTGGCCGGTGACCGAGATCACGCTTTCAAGCCGCAGTGCGTCGACCTTCTGGAAGAGCGGCGAGGAGACGTCGATAACGCATTGCGTCACGCCGTAATGATCGCGCAGATCGATGAAGAGGAGCTGGCCGTGGTCGCGCTTGCGGTGGACCCAGCCGGCAAGGCGTGCTTCAGACCCGGCGGCGGCGAGGCGCAACGCGCCACAAGTGGTGGTTCGATAGGCATGCATGGGCCACAACAGGCGTGGAGGAACAGGGCTTTGTCAAGCGGCGGCGAACCGCTTGGCGCGGCGTAGCAGCGCATTGCCGCTCGCACCCCAGCCTCGCGGCGACGCCCCCTCCGTCACGGTGGCGTCTTGGCGCCTCCCGGCGCGTAATTGAGCGCTTTGAGAGTGCCGTCCAGCAGCTCGCGGGCGACGAACTTCTGAGGATCTGGGAGAGGGCGCGTCTGCGGCCACTGGCCGGATGCGATTAGGTTGAGACGGGCAGACGCGAAGATGGCACGAAACCCTTCGCCCGGCACCCTCGCGTCGAAGAGGCCATGGATCTCGTTCCATAGCAAGCTCTCCTCGGCCGGATCGTCGATCCCGAGATAGGTCTTGAGAACGTGCATCGTGCCCCGCTTGTTGTCGCGGATATAGACCGTCGCTTCGGCGATCGCTCGAATGAACGCCTTGACCGTATCGGGGTGTTTGTCGACGTAAGCGCGAAGTGCCCAGATCGGCCCGGCAAGACGGGGAAGATAATTGGCGGTGTTCACCACAACCCTGTATCCGGCCTTTTCCGCCTTGACGGCATTCGCCACCGTCAACAGCGCCGCCTGGACATGGCCGTTCAAGAGCGCGGCGATCTCGGCCGGCTGACTTTGGAACGAGACCACTTTGTAATCCTTGCCTGGCTCCAGATGGAAAAAGCGCGACATGACGAGCGCGCCTTCGTCGTAATCGGCGGCACCGGGCTGGCCATAAGCCACGGTCTTGCCTTTCAAGTCGGCGGGCGTCTTCACGTTACGATCGGCGACGATCATCCAGACCGAGCTACTACTCTCGCCGACAACATAGACAAGGGGAGCGCCGCGCAACGCGGCAATCGCCCCGCCTTCGGTGATCGGCACGAAATCCGCCTCGCCGGTAAGCCCGGCCGTCACCAGTGCCTTGCCGCTCAAGACGACCCACTTCGCATCCAGCCCTTCTTTCTTGAAGAACCCGCGATCCATCGCGACGTAGGTGGGCAAATGAAAGGTTGTGCCGCCGATCACTTGCCCGACGGTGATGGCTGTCCGCGCCGTCGCTGCGATCGGAGATAAGAGAAACGGCAGCAGCGCAGTCGCGGCCGCCACCGCAAAACGCGATTTCCACATGGCCCGAACCTCCCGCGTGCTTATTTTAGGGTTTTAGGGCGATTGTTCGGCCGACTGTAAACGCGACGCGACGCGAGAGCAATCAACGCCAAGCCTTCGATGCAGGGGCTCGCCCAAGGGCTTTGTCAAGCGGCCGGCCGCGTTGTATAGCACCCCCATGACGCTCATCGCCGATTCGGACGAACTGGCGGGTTTCTGCCGACGCCAGGCCAAGGCGGCCTATGTCACGGTCGACACCGAATTCATGCGCGACCGGACCTTCTGGCCGATCCTGTGCCTCGTCCAGATCGCGGGCCCGGACGAGGCCGCCGTGATCGATCCCATGGCGCCCGGGATCGACCTCGGGCCCCTTTTCGCGCTGATGGGGAACCCCGACGTTCTCAAGGTCTTTCACGCGGCCAGGCAGGATATCGAGATCTTCGTCAACCTCACCGGCGCGGTGCCGGCACCGCTTTTCGACACCCAGGTCGCGGCCATGGTGTGCGGTTTCGGCGAGGCGGCCAGCTACGAGACCCTGGCGAGCCGGCTGGCGGGGGCCGCGATCGACAAATCCTCGCGCTTCACCGATTGGGCGCGCCGGCCCCTGACCGAGCGCCAGCTGCGCTATGCGCTCGCCGATGTCGTGCCGCTGCGCACGGTCTATGAAAAGCTTGCCGCGACGCTGCAGCAGAGCGGTCGCTCCTCCTGGCTCGACGAGGAGATGGCGACCTTGACCGAGCCCGAGACCTATCGCCTCGACCCCGCGCTGGCGTGGCGGCGCCTGAAGCTGCGCTCGAACAACCGGCGCATGCTGGCGCTGGCCCAGGCGCTGGCGGAATGGCGCGAGACCACGGCCCAACAGCGCGACCTGCCGCGGAGCCGGGTGTTGCGCGACGAATCGCTCCTGGAGATCGCCGCCCATGCGCCGCGCGACGCGGCCGAGCTCGCGGGCTCGCGGGGCCTCGGCAAGGGTTTCGCCGAGGGCAAGTTCGGCACCGAGATCCTGAAAGTGGTCGAGCGCGTCCTCGCCACGCCGGAGAGCCAATATCCCGCGCCGCCACCGCGCCGCGAGCCGCCGCAAGGGGTGGGGCCGCTGACCGATCTGCTGCGGGTGCTGTTGAAGCTGCGCGCCGAAGAGAACAACGTCGCCTCGCGCCTCATCGCCGATGCCGAGGATCTGGAACTGCTTGCGGCCGACGATCGCGCTGCGGTGAAAGCGCTCTCCGGCTGGCGCCACGATCTTTTCGGCCGCGACGCGATCGATCTGAAGCACGGACGGCTGGCGCTCGCCGCCACCGGCAAGCGCATCAAGCTCGTCCGGCTCGACGCAGCCGCAAGCGAAGCCGCGCAATAGGCTTTCGAAAGCCGCACCCGCCCGCCTGGCGCCTCAGCTTTTTCCGCGCCGCGCCGCGATCCGCGCGGCGAGCGCCTGGGCGTCGACCGGCGCGCGCACCTTCGCATCATTGTCGAAATAGACGAAGACGTCGCGGGCACGGCGTTTGGGCGCGGCTTTCGCCACGACGCGCGTCGCATCGCCCGGCTCGCCGCCTTTCGCCCAGGCGAGCACGCGTTCGGCCCAGGCGTCGAGCGCGTCATCGTCATAGCCGCTCGCATAGATCTCTTCCGAGCCGTGCAGGCGGCAATAGATGAAATCGGCGGCCACATCCATGAGAAGCGGCCAAGCCACCGAATCGGCGCAGACCAGCGCGACATGGTACCGGCGCAGCAGCGCGACGAAAGCCGGATCGACGAAGCTCTCGTGACGGATCTCGACGGCGTGGCGAAGCGGACGCTCGGCATCGGTCTCGATCCAGACGCGGCCGCGCATGTGGCTGTCGTGCTGGCGCGCAAGGTGCAACGCTTCTTTGGTGTCGTGCGGCAAAAGCGCGAGAAATTCCGCCATACGCGCGGCATCGAAGCGGAACGACGGCGGCAATTGCCACAGAATCGGCCCGAGCTTTGCGCCCAAGCGCAACAGGCCCGAGGCGAGGAAGTTCGCGACCGGCGTCTTCACCTCCTTGAGCCGACGGATATGGGTGATGAAGCGCGGCGCCTTCACCGCGAAGACAAAATCATCCGGCGTATCGTCGGCCCAACGCGCGAAGCTTTCCGGCTTTTGCAGCGCGTAGAAGGTGCCGTTGATCTCGATCGAATTGAGCACCCGGCTCGCATAATAAAGCTCGCGCGCCTGCGGCAATTTCTTGGGATAGAAGGTTCCGCGCCAGGGCGCGTAGGTCCAGCCGGAGATGCCGATGCGGATATCGCCCGGCAATCGGCGCGACCCGCGCGTTTTAGACGCGCTTCAGCTCGGTGCTGCGCCCGACCGCGCGGCCGAGCGCATCGAGACGGCGCTGCACCGCCTCGCCGGCCAAAAGCGCGCTGTCGGACAACAATGTCAGCGCCACCTTGCCGTCGGTGACCTTCAAGGCGCTGCCATCGAGCAGCCCGGGCACGCCGCCGGTAAGCGTATAGGCGAGCCGCAGCGCCAAGCCGACCGAGCGCGCCGTGTCGCGTGCGTCGTCATCGAGGAGGCGAAACGACGGCACGAGCTCGGCCGAGGCCGCGCCGCCATAGCGCGCCGAGAGCGCGGCAGCGAGAAACACACGCTGCCCGTGATCGAGCCCGCCCACCGGCATATAGAGCGCGTGTCGCATGGCTTGCTCGGCGCGATAATCGGGGTGCTCGCGCCACGCGATGTCGCCCAAGAGCGAGGCCGCACGTCGCAGGCGGAGCCGATCCGGCGTCTCTTTGGGGAAAAGCGGCGTGCTCCAGGCGACCAGCGCCTCCGCGTCCTCCCCGAAGCGGGGATTGGCCTGAGCCTCCTCGGCGCAGGCCGCGAGCAACGGATCGGCGTGCTGCTGCACCGAGCCCATCAAGCTGTAGAGATGGCCCTCGCGCAGGCCCGCGGCGGAGAAGACCACCTCCTTGGCGCCGATTCGCCGCACGATGCGCGAGAGAACGCGCGCCGCCAGCGGCACGACTTCAAGGCGCTTGCGCGAGATGGTCGAAATCTTCTCGAGCGATTTGCGCGATTGGCGCGCCATCAGGTCGAGGAAATTCAGCGCCTCGCCGCGCGCCAGCGCATAGCCCTGGATGATGTGAAGGGGATAGCCGTGCTGCTCCATATGGATGCGCGCGATCGCCCGCCATGCGCCGCCGACGGCGTAGAAGCGCGGCTGCTCGATGCGGTCGAGCCACGCGACGCTGTCGAGATGCCGGTCGATGATGTCCTTGATGCGCTTCTCGTCATCGGCTTCCTCGGCCAGGCGCAAGGGACCGATCGGCAGGGTCGCGACGGTGCCGACCTTGCCGTTGCCCACGGCGGCGAGTTCGATACTGCCCCCGCCCAGATCGCCGACCACCCCGGCCGCGTCGGGAATGCCGGCCAATACGCCGAGCGCGGAAAGCCGCCCCTCTTCGGCGCCGGGCAGGACGCGCACGCGAATCGAGAACCGCTTCTCGATGTCGTTGACGAAATCGACGCCGTCCTCGGCATCGCGCACCGCCGCAGTCGCGAGCACGTCGATCTGCGCCGCGCCGGCGGCCCGCGCCAGGGCGATAAAGCGTTGCAGGTTGATCCGGGCCAGCGCCACGCCCTCGGCATTGAGCTTGCCGGTCTTCTCGAGACCGCGGCCCAAGCCGCACATGACCTTTTCGTTGAGAAGCGTGTGGGCGGCGCGGCGCGGCGCGTCATAGACCACGAGCCGGAGCGAGTTCGACCCGATATCGATGACGGCGACACTAGAGCTGTGCGCCGCAGTTGCGATCGCCGAAGCAAGACGGCGGGGCATTTTCACCGGAGCCGTTCCACGCAGCGCAGGCTAGCGCGTCGGCCTCTCGGCGACAAGGCGCGGTGTGACGCGCGGCCGCTGCAGCGCGCTGCCGCGGCCCGAGAGGCTGGGATTGGTCATGAAATAATTATGCGCGCTGAAGGCCGCGGGATCGTCGCTCACGCGGTGATAGACGCCGTCCGGATCGAGATCCCAGCTTTGCGCCTCGTCCTGGAGCGAATGGACCATGATCTCTTCGAGCACCTGGCGATGGACGGTCTCGTTCTCGATCGGCACCAGCGCCTCGACTCGCCAGTCGAGATTGCGCGGCATCCAATCGGCCGAGGAGATGAACACTTTCGCCTCGGGCGAAGGCAGATCGTGGCCACCACCGAAGCAGACGATGCGGCCATGCTCCAAGAAGCGGCCGATGATGCTCTTGACATGGATATTCTCCGACAACCCCGGCAGGCCGGGGCGCAGGCAACAGATGCCGCGCACGATGAGATCGATCTTCACGCCCGCCTCGGAGGCGCGATAGAGGTGATCGATCATGCCCGGATCGACCAGCGAATTGACCTTGGCCCAGATGCGGCCGGGCCTGCCCGCACGCGCATGCGCGATCTCGGCGTCGATGAGTTCGCTCAGCCGTTGACGCAAGGTAAGCGGCGCGACCGCGATCTTCTCCAAGGTCGCGGGCGTCGCGTAGCCGGTCATGTAGTTGAAGAGCCGCGCCGCGTCGCGGCATAGCGCCGGATCGCAGGTGAACAAGCTCAGATCGGTGTAAACCTTGGCGGTGTAGGGATGATAATTGCCGGTCCCGAAATGAACATAGGAGCGCAGCGCGCCGTTCTCGCGCCGCACCACCAGCGCGACCTTGGCGTGGGTCTTGAGCGAGATGAAGCCATAGACGACCTGCACGCCGGCACGCTCCAGATCGCGCGCCCACTTGATGTTCGCTTCCTCATCGAACCGCGCCTTCAGCTCGATCAGCGCGGTCACCGATTTGCCGGCCTCAGCCGCCTCGATCAGCGCGCGCACGACCGGGCTGTCCTCGCTGGTGCGGTAGAGCGTCTGCTTGATCGCCACCACCGAGGGATCGCGTGCCGCCTGACGCACGAATTGGACCACCACGTCGAAGCTCTCATAAGGGTGGTGGACGACGATGTCCTTGGCGCCGATCGAGGCGAAGCAATCGCCGCCATAATCGCGAATCCGCTCGGGGAAGCGCGGATTGTAGGGCGTGTAGATGAGGTCCGGCCGCTCGTCGACGACCAGCCGGCGCAGATCGGCGAGACCCAAGAGCCCGTCGAGAGCGATGACGTCAGCGGTCGGCACATCCAGCCGCTCGGCGAGGAAGCGGCGCAGATCCTCGGGCATGCCGCTTTCGACGCAGAGCAGGATGACGTGGCCGCGGCGGCGGCGCTTCAGCGCGCTTTCATAGAGGCGCACCAGATCCTCGGCCTCTTCTTCGACCTCGACCTCGCTGTCGCGCAGGATGCGGAACATCCCCTTGCCGACCACCGAGTAGCCGGGGAAGAGATGGTCGAGGAATTGGCCGATGATGTCTTCGAGCGCGATAAAGCGCAGCGCCTAGCCGGGCAGGCGCACGAAGCGCGAAATCGTCTGCGGCACGAGGAGGAGCGCTTCCATGCGGTTGCCGTCGCTGCCGCGCGCCAGCTGGAGCGCGAATCCCAAGCCCCAATTGGCGATGAAGGGGAAAGGATGCGCCGGGTCGACGGCGAGCGGCGTCACCACCGGAAAGACCTCGGCCCAGAAACGCTCCGTCACGAAATCGCGATCCTCGGCCGAAAGCTCCTCGGGCCCGACCACCGACAGCCCGGCCTCGGCGAGGAGCGCGCGCAGCACGCGCAAGGTCGCCTGCTGGTCGCGCATCAGCTTGCCGGCGCGCTCGGCGATCGCGTCGAGTTGCTGCGCCGGGGTGAGCCCGTCCTGGCTCGGCGTCGCGATATCGGCGAGCACCTGGCCTTTCAGCCCGGCGACGCGCACCATGTAGAATTCGTCGAGGTTGTTGGCCGAGATCGACAGGAACCGGAGCCGCTCCAGCAGGGGCTGGTGCGGATTGTCCGCCTCGGCGAGCACGCGCTCGTTGAAGGCGAGCCAAGACAGCTCCCGGTTTATGAACCGTGCCGGCGCATGCTCGTCGATCGCGGCGTCGCTCTCCCGCTTCAGCTGGGGCATCAATCCAACTCCATTCCAAGCGCTTGGCATTAAGCTTATAACGCGAGGGTGAACATGTCATTGCACCCGGCGCGGGCCCGAGCCGTAGTCGGGGCAGCGGGCGGAACAGGGCGATGAAGACGATCTACCTCTTGCGCCATGCCAAGGCGGCCACCGAGTCGCCCGCGGGCGATGCCGAGCGGCACCTGACCAAACGGGGCCGCCGGGCGGCCGAGGCCATGGCGGCCTTTCGGGGCGGGCTCCACCCGGCGCCGCAGCTCGTGCTGTGCTCGCCCTCGGCCCGCACGCGCGAGACGCTCGATCTCGTGATGCCCGGTCTCGATCCCGCCGCCGCGATCGCCTTTGAAAAGGAACTCTATCTCGGTGAGCCGGAATTGCTGCTGCGCCGCCTGCGCCGCCTGCCGCCAGAGACGGGGAGCGTGCTCCTGGTCGGCCATAATCCGGGCCTGC
>JBJKPV010000407.1:0-5951 GCA_046706015.1 Allostellaceae bacterium
GAACACGGGCTTGCCGGCCTCATCGACATCATCGAGGAGCGCGTCGATAGCGCCCGCCACACGCGCAGCAATGCCGACGACACGCTCTATCTCATCACCGACCCCATGCTGCATCCACTCGCCGGCAATCTCGAGAAATGGCCCGCGGCGGGCGAGCGCGGCAATGGCTGGATCGGCTTCCCGGTCCAGGAGAAGCGCGGCGGGCGGACCACGACCGAGGATGCGCGCGCCTCGGTGATCGTGCTGCCGGGCAATTTCCATCTGCTCGTCGGACGCGATCTGCACGAGGCGCGCATTTTCCGCGACCGCATCACCCGGACGCTCGGTTGGGCCGCCCTTATCACCTTGGCACTCGGAATCGTCGGCGGCTTCTTCATGACGCGCAACATGTTGCACAAAGTGGACGCGGTCAATCGCACCAGCGCGCGCATCATCCACGGCGATTTGAGCCAGCGCGTGCCGGTGACGGGCAGCGGCGACGAGTTCGATCAACTCGCGCAAAATCTCAATGTCATGCTCGACCAGGTCGAACGCCTGATGCTTGGCATGCGCCAAGTGACCGACAACATCGCCCATGACCTGCGCACGCCGCTGGCGCGGCTGCGCTCGCGGCTCGAGGTCACGCTGATCGAGAAGCCAGATGCGGCGCGCTATGCCGAGGCACTGCGCGACACCATCGCCGAAGCCGACAATCTCCTCGGCACCTTCAACGCGCTCTTGAGCATCGCCGAGGCCGAGGCAGGCTCGCGCCGCGCGGGCATGGCGACGGTCGATCTCGCCGACATCGCGCGCAACGTCGCCGAGCTCTACGAGCCCGTCGCAGAAGAGCAGGGCCTGGCGTTGAAGCTCGACATCGCCGAAAAGATCATGGTGCGCGGCGATCGCCATCTGCTTTCGCAGGCGGTCGCCAACCTCCTCGACAACGCGCTCAAATACACGCCCGCCGGCGAGGTCGCACTTAGCGTTCACCCCACGGGCGAGACGGCGCGGGTCGAAGTCGCGGATTCGGGCCCGGGCGTGCCGCCGGAGCGGCGCGAGGCCGTGTTCGATCGCTTCGTGCGCCTCGAAGGGAGCCGGAGCACACCGGGAAACGGACTGGGATTGAGCCTTGTCCGCGCCGTCGCGAAGCTCCATGACGGCGCGGTTTGGCTCGAGGAAAACCACCCCGGGCAGGAGATGCCCGGGTTGAGAGCGGTGCTACAGCTTCCGCTCGTCGCCGATCAGCCGCGCTCAGCAGCAGACCGCGCGGGCCGCGTTGTCCCGGCCCTGGCCGCTCCGGCCCTCGCCGATGGCGGCGAGCCGGCGCGCGACCTCCGCGAGATGTGAACGGAACTGTTCACGACTCAGACCTGCGCTGGCGACCACCGGCCCCATGATGTCATCGCCGAGCAACTCGTCGAGACTTGGTTCGCCTGCCAACCACCGCCGCATGTCGACACCTCCGCAATTCGCTTCGTCATGAAAAACGCGTTGAAATAAAGTTTGGTCTTTAACCATGGCCCTTTTATGGCGCGTTCCTCACGTCATCGTCATTTGTGGTGATACACATTAAAGGAAGGTTCACGCGCGTGTGACCGGCGGTCACAGATTGAGCGGATTTTAGTAATTGTCGTGCAATCGACCGCAGTAAGGCGAGCGTAGGCGGGAGCGCCCGCGTCAACGCCACGCTTTAGGCAGGCACATGCGGACCGGTCCATCGCCCACCGCAATGATTTCAACCTCGATGCCGTAGACGCGCTGCATCGTTTCCGCCGTGATGATCTCCGCCGGCGTGCCGGTCGGCTCCAAGGATCCGTCATGCAACACGGCGACACGATCGGCGCAGGCGAAAGCCTGCTCGGGATGATGGGTTGCGAAAATGACGGCGAGGCCTTGCCGCGCCAAGCGACGCAGTTGGGCCAGAACCCGCACCTGATTGCCGAAATCGAGATTGGCCGTGGGCTCGTCGAGCACCAGGATACGCGACCCCTGCGCCAGCGCCCGGGCGATCAGCGCCAATTGCCGCTCGCCGCCGCTCAGGCGGAGCCAATCGCGGTCGGCAAGCGCGACGATGCCGAGCGTCTCGAGCGCCGCTGTGGCGATGTTGTGATCGTGCTCGCCCGGCACGGCGAGAGGCCCGTGATGCGCGGCGCGGCCCATCAGCACCATCTCGCCGACGGTGAAGGAGAATTGCCCGGCCCCGCTTTGCGGCACGTAACCGAAAGCGCGAGCGCGGCGACGCGGCGGCCAGGACGCGGTGTCGGCGCCGCCGAAACGAATCGCGCCGGCCAAGGGCGGCAGTACGCCGATCACGGTCTTCAAGAAGGTGCTTTTGCCACCGCCATTGGGGCCCAAGAGGCACAGCACCTCGCCGGGCGCGAGCGCGAGGCTTTCGGCTTCGCCGATCTTCCTGCCGTCATAGCCGAAGGCGAGCTGTTCGATGGCGAGGCCTGCGCTCACCACGCGCTCCGCCGGCCGCGCGCCAGCAGCCACAGGAAAATCGGGGTGCCAATCGCGGCGGTAAGCACGGCGAGCGGCAGCTCGACCACGCCGATCGTGCGCGCCGCCGTGTCGACCACGAGGAGAAAGGCGGCGCCAAAGACCAGCGCCGTGGGCAGGAGGCGCGCGAAGGCCGGCCCGACGACGAGCCGCGCCAGATGCGGTACCAGAAGCCCGACCCAGCCGATGACACCGCTGACCGCGACCGCGGCCGAGGTCATCAAGGTCGCGCCGATCACGATCGCCGTGCGCACGCGGCGCGCATCGACGCCCAAGGCCTGCGCTTCCTCCTCGCCCAAAGTCATCACGTCGAGCCGCCAACGCAGCAAAGCCAGCGGAACGAGCGCGAGGATCACCGCCGGCGCGAGCACGCGGAGATCGGCCAGGTTGAAGGCGGCGAGGCTGCCCAAGAGCCAGAAGGTGATCGCGGGCAGCTGGTTCTCCGGATCGGCCAGATATTTGAGCAGCGCCACGCCGGAGGCGAGCAAGGCGCCGACCACCACGCCGGTCAGCACCAGGACGAGGATCGGATCGCGGCCGCGGATCGAGGCGGCGACCGCATAGACTGCGCCAACGGCCAGGAGCCCGCCCGCGAACGACAGCGCCTCGATGCCCAGCACCGCCAGCGAGAGATAGATCCCGAGCACCGCGCCGAGCGCCGCGCCCGAGGACACGCCCAGGATATCGGGCGAGACCAGCGGATTACGGAAGAGCCCTTGATAGGCGCTGCCCGCGGCGGAGAGTGCCGCGCCCACCAGCATCGCGCCGGCGATGCGCGGCAGACGGATCTGCCAGATCACGGTGGCGGTCGCCGCCGGGAGCGATGCGCCGGGCCGCAAGCCGAAAGCGGCGAGGAGATCGCCCGGCGCGACCGGATAGGCGCCCAACAGTAAGGCGATCGCAGCCAGCGCGATCAGCGCCACGATCGCTCCGCCGATCACATAGGCGAAGGACCGATCAGCGCAGCGCAAGAAGCCGGTCGAGCTGGGCGTCGCTGGGCGTCTGGTGGTAGAAGAGCTCATAAAAGCGCTTGGTCTCCGCCAGCAAATCCTCCGGGAAGAGCCGAGGATAGAGTAGTTTCGCGAGCCAGCGCAGGCCGATCAGCCGGTTGGGCCCGGGCGGCTCGTCGACCCAGCCGAAAGGCTCGAGCGGCTCGAGATAGACGCGCTTGTCGCGCACCGCTTTGACGCCCTGCCATTCCGGGTCCTTCCACACGCTCTCGAAGAAATCGCGATCGATGGTGACGATCACTGTAGGCTGCCAGCCGAGCACCTGCTCCATCGACACATCCGCCAGATTGCCGGCTCCGCGCCCGGCAGCGGCGACGTTGCGTGCGCCCAGGAACGCGAAGGCTTCGGCGTTGATCGAGCCCGCGACGTCGGTCTCGAGCCCGCGCGGGCCGCGCGCGGCATAGATCTTGGGCCGTTGCGCCTCGGGAATTTTGGCGATGCGCGCCTTGATCGCTTCGAGCGTTGCGGTCGCATAGTGCGCGAGCTTCCGCGCGCGCGCCGAAACGCCGAGCACCGCGCCCGCCTTCATGAGAAGCTGCGGCGTATCGGCGAGCGTGCCGCCGATCAGCACATAGGGAATATGCGTCTGCGCCTCGATGCGGCCGGCGAGCGAAACATAGCTTGGCCCCACCGTGCCGACATCGAGAATGAGATCGGGCGCGGCCTTCATCACGGCTTCGAGCTTCGCCGTGTTGCCGCGGCCGGTGAGCCGCCCCAACACCGGCAGCGCAGCCGCGCGCGGCTCGATGAATGAAGCGGCCCCGGGCGAGAGCGGGCGCGTCCAGCCGACGAGTTTCTCCGGCGCCAAGATATAAAGCAGGGCGGCGGCGGGCGGTCCGGCCGGCCAGACACGACGCACCGCATCCGGAACCTCGACATGGCGGCCAGCGGAATCCACCACGGTCCGCGCGCCGACGGGCGCGGCTGCGGCGATGGCCGCCGCCGCCAGGCCCAGACACAAGCTCATCCAGATCAAGACCGACCGCATCGCCGTCCGTTCCCCTTGTCGCCGCCGCCACTCTATATCCGTCTGGACATAACGCAACAGTCTAGGAGCATGCGGACACGACCTCAATGAAACCGAATCCTGTCAAAGGTCTTTACTCAACGATATGTTTGTATGAATATAGCGTGATGACGACCATCCGCGCACATAAGCTGACGACCTTCTCCGTCGCCGCCGACGGGGCGAGCGTCTCGATCGGCGTCGCCGACGAGAGCGGCAGCCCGTGCGCACTGGTGCTTCCGAGCGAGTGCCTTCAGGCGCTGGTCATGACCTTGCCCGAAATGGCCAGCCAATCGCTGCGTCGGGGCCGTGGCGATCCCGATCTGCGGCTGGTCTTTCCCGTCGAAAACTGGGCGATCGAGAGCAGCACCGAGGCGCAGCGCCTGATCCTGACTTTCTCGACCAGCGACGGATTTCGAGCATCCTTCGCGCTCTTCGCCGACGAACTTCTGCGGATGGCGACCACCGCGCTCGGCGGCGAGGAAGCGAACGACGACGACGCGTCCCCGCCCACCCTGTCACATTGAATAGTTGGAGGTTCGATCATGCATCGCCTGTTGTTCCGGCGCGGCGCCCTCGTGGCGCTTCTGCTCGCTATTGTGTTTGCCGCACCAGCGCCGGCCTTTGCCGACGATGTGCTGGTCTTTGCCGCGGCGAGCCTCAAGAACGCACTCGACGATGCGATCGCGGCCTACGATAAGGATCACGCACCGATCCGCGCTTCCTACGCGGCGAGCTCCGCGCTCGCCAAGCAGATCGAGAACGGCGCGCCGGCCGATATCTATATATCCGCCGATCTCGATTGGATGAACGACGTCGAGAAGCACCATATGATCCGGCCCAAGACGCGCCGCAATCTGCTCGGCAACGTGCTCGTCCTGATCGCGCCGGCCGACAGCAAGGTCAAGGTCACGATCAAGCCCGGTTTCCCGCTCGCTTCCATTCTCGGCGATCGCCATCTCGCCATGGCCGATCCCGCCGGTGTGCCGGCCGGCAAATACGGCAAGGCGGCGCTCGAAAAGCTGGGCGTCTGGAATTCGGTCGAGAGCAAGGTCGCGCGGGCGCAGAATGTGCGCGCGGCGCTTCTCTATGTCTCGCGTCGGGAAACGCCGCTCGGCATCGTCTATCAGACCGATGCGGCGGCCGATAAGGGCGTCAAGATCGTCGGCGTCTTTCCCCCCGACACTTATCCTCCGATCATCTATCCGATCGCGCTCACCGCTTCGAGCAAGAACCCCGAGGCCGCGACGTTTCTCGCCTTTCTTGAATCCGACGCGGCCAAGCCCTTCTTCGAGAAGCAGGGCTTTAGGGTGTTGAAATAGACGTTCAGCGGCTGAGCTTGGTGCGTTTGGCGGCGCTGGCCTTTTGCGGCTTTGCGGCACGGGCAAGAAAGGCCAGATGCGCCTTCGCCGCGCTGCCCGCCTTTGCCTCGATCGCGCGGTAGCGCCGCACCAGCT
>JBJKPV010000408.1:0-2089 GCA_046706015.1 Allostellaceae bacterium
TGGGTCCAGGATCGCGCGAGCCTCATGACCTTGGCCCTATTCTATCTCGCGGCCATCGCGATCGAGCTTTGCTTGCTTTGGCGCCGCGGGCCGCGCCGCCTCTGATTGGCGCCCGGTCCGTGGGCAATCCAGCGGAAATCCGCGGTTTTCACGCGGGTCGCGATCGATTATGGTTGGCTAACGACCAGGGTCGGGGATGAAACCTCGCCCCGCGCTCGAAGGCCCGGCGGCGATACCGCCACCGCGCCGGGAGGCGATGGCCGAGGCCTTGGCGCATAACGGTTGAACAGGGAGAACAGGATGACAATGACCCGATGGAGCGCAGTGGCGATTGCGGCCTTCTTGCTCGTTGCCGGCGCAGCCGGCGCAAACGCGCAAATGGTCGGCATCGGCTCGACCAAAGGCACGGCGGTCGCACAGATGACCGCGGCGATCTCCAAGGTGGTGTCGCAATATTCCGGCATTCAGATGCGGACCCAGCCGATGGGCGGGACGCAGCAATACATCCCCGCCGTCAATGCCGGGCAGCTCGAATTCGGCGTCGGCAATTCATTTCAGACTTACGAGGCGGTGACCGGCACCGGCCTGTCCAAGGGCCATAAATACGACAATCTGCGCCTGGTCGCGACCTTGATGCCGTTCACCACCGGCCTCGAAGTGCGGGTGAGGGACAATATTCACAAGGTGGCGCAGCTGAAGGGCAAGCGTCTTCCCTATGGCTATGATGGCGCACCCTTGTTCCAGACCTTTATGGAAGGATGGCTCGCCAATGGCGGCCTGACCTATGCCGATGTCGTGCATGTCCCGACCATCGGCCTCGCGCAGTCCTGGAACCTATTCAAGGAAGGCAAGGTGGACGCGGTCATCGCCGCCACTGGAACCGCCGCCAATAAGGAGATGAATGCGCGCATTCCCGGCGGAACGACTTACATCGATTTCGATACGACCGGACCCAACGCGGAAAAGACTCTGAATATTCTCCGGACGACCGATTACACGCTGGTCAAGCCGGCAAAGAGTCTTCCGGTGGTCAAGGAGCCGGTCCATATCAGTGTCTACTACTTCACGCTCTGGGCTTATAAGGGTGTCTCGAACGACGTGATCGAGAAGGTCACGAAGGCGCTTTACGAGCACGCCGATGAGCTTAAGGAATCGAGCGCGATCTGGCTTCGGTTCTCGCGCGACGACATGGCCAAGAGCCAGGGGCCGGAGCTGCTCTATCATCCGGGCGCCATCGCCTACTACAAACAGATCGGGTTGTGGAAGCGCTGAGCGAGGCCGCGGCAACCCCGACTTTGCGCCAAGCGCTCGGAAGACGGCAGCATGAACGACGATACCGCCGATAGGCAGCCTTCCGGCGGGGCGGCGCGAATCATCGACCGCGTCGGCCTCGTCTGCGGCTCGCTGCTTTGCATCATCTCGGTCCTGTTCTCGGCGCAGGTCCCGATCGCGCTCGGCCTCCCGCTCTTCAACGAGCAGGGCCTCGCCGCCATTCTCGGCCTCGCCATCTGCGTGATCTTCGTCACGCAACCGTTGCGACGCGGCACAGCGCGGACGACGATCCCCTGGTACGACGCGATCGCGGCAATCCTTGGCCTCGTTGTGGGCGGCTACCTGGCATTTCGCTATCCGCTGCTCGCGCAAAATTTCTTTTACATGAAGCCCCAGGCATTCGCGGTCGGCATCGTTCTGTTGCCGCTGACGATCGAGGCGTTGCGGCGGACGGCCGGCTGGAGCTTCACCTTCATCGTCGCGGCCTTCGCGCTCTATGCGCTCTTTGGCAACGTCATTCCAGGCGACCTGCAAGCGCGGACTCAGAGCTTTTATAACCTGGTCGCGTTTCTCTCGGTCGACAGCACCGCCGTCTTCGGTCTGCCGCTGACGATCATCGGCACGATCGTCATCATGTTCGTCTTCTTCGGTCAGCTCCTGCTCAAATCGGGCGCGTCCGAGTGGTTCACCGACATCGCGAGCGCGCTGATGGGCGGGCGGCGGGGCGGCTCCGCCAAGATCGCGGTGGTGGCTTCGGGCTTCTTCGGCATGATCTCCGGCAGCGCGGTCAGTAATGTCGCCTCGGTCGGCGTGATCA
>JBJKPV010000409.1:0-3778 GCA_046706015.1 Allostellaceae bacterium
GGCATGCCGAGAAGCGTTTCGTGGCTCATTCGTTGTACATCCTCTTCCAGGCGAGCGTGCAGCCGATGGCGAGCCCGGCCACGAGCAGGCCGAGCGTCCAGAAAATCCCCATGTCGAAACGCCGGTCGAGCCAGCGACCGATGAAGATTCCGATCAAGGTCGGCGTGACGATGGTCCAGCCGAGCGTGCCGATCATCGCCAGATTCTGGCCGAGCGAGCGTTCGCCCTCGCGCTCCCAGCGCGCGCGCCGCTCGCGCCGGATCTTCACGGCTTTGTCGAGCGGCTCGCGATCATTGTGCGGCTGGGTCATGGCTCGAGCTCGCCGGGCTGCGGCACGCCCGGACTGCCCGGGATGGAGGGCGCGCGCTCGGAATGCAGGAAGCGGCAAATCTGCCGAATGGCGGCGAGATAAAGTCGCTGCGCATCAATGCGTGCGGCGCGCTCCTCCTCGGCACGGCGGCGAAAGGCCGCGAGCACCTCGGTTTCGAGCTGATGCAGATCATCGCCAGCCACTGCCTCGCGCGTCGCGATGGCGATCGCCTCGCCGCCACGGATCTCGAGCATGCCGCCGCGGACCGCGAGATGATGCTCGGCGCCGGCGCGGCTGCGCCAGCTCACCACCGAGACGGCGAGCGCAGTCAGGAAATCGGCATGGCCCGGCAGGATGCCGAAGGCGCCGGTTTCGTCCTCGGCACGCAGATGGCTGATATCATCGGCCTCGACGACGATCGCGAGCGGCGTCGTGACGGTGAGCCTCATGGCGCCGCCTTGGCGGAACCGGTCTCGCGCACCCGTGCTTCGTCGAGATCGCCCACCATATAGAGCGAGTTCTCAGCCCAATCATCGGTCTCACCATCGAGGATTGCACGACAACCGGCAAGCGTTGCCTCGAGCTCGACCGTGCGGCCCGGCTTTCCGGTAAAGGCGACCGTGACCATGAAGGGTTGGGTGAGAAAGCGCATTAAGCGCCGCGCGCGGTTCACCATGCTGCGGTCGGCCGCGCTCAGCTCCTCGATGCCGAGAAGCGCGATGATCTCTTGCAGCTCGCGATAATGGGCGATGGTCTTGCGCACGTCCTGAGCGGTGCGGTAATGCGCTTCGCCGACGAGGCGCGGATCGAGCAGGCTGGAGCTCGAAGCGAGCGGGTCGACCGCCGGATACATGCCCTCGCTCGCCATGTCGCGCGACAGCACGATCGAGGAATCGAGGTGGCTGAAGATCTCGGCAACCGCCGGATCGGTGAAATCATCTGCCGGCACGTAAACCGCCTGGATCGAGGTGATGGCTGCGCCCGCGACCGAGGCGATGCGCTCTTCGAGCTCGGCGATCTCGCTTGCGAGCGTGGGCTGATAGCCGACTCTCGAGGGCAGGCGGCCTAAAAGTCCGGATACCTCGCTTCCGGCCTGGACCAGGCGGTAAATATTGTCGATCAGCAAGAGCACGTTCTCATGCGCCGTGTCGCGAAAATGCTCGGCGATCGCGAGGGCGGTGAGGCCGGCGCGCCAGCGCGCACCCGGCGGCTCGTTCATCTGGCCGAAGACGAGGGCGGTGCGCGCGAGCACCTTCGATTCCTGGAGCTCGAGATAGAGCTCGTGCCCTTCACGCGAGCGCTCGCCGATCCCGGCGAAGACCGAGATGCCGGAATGGCGCTCGACGGTCGTGCGGATCAATTCCATGATCAGCACGGTCTTGCCGACACCGGCGCCGCCGAACAACGCGGCCTTGCCGCCTTTCACCAGCGGCGCCAGCAAATCGATCACCTTGATGCCGGTGTGGAAGATCTCCTGCGTTGCGCCAAGCCGGCCGAGCGACGGTGCGGGAGCGTGGATCGGGAGGCGTGCGATATTGGCTGGAAGCGCGCCTAAGCGGTCGGCCGGCTCGCCGACTGCGTTGAGGAGGCGCCCCAGCACCGCATCGCCCACGGGCACGCGCAGCGCGGCGCCGGTTGCACGCACCGCGCTGCCTCGGCGAAGCCCGGCCGTGTTCTCGATCGCGACGGCGCGGATGAGGTTGGGGCTCAGATGCTGATGAACCTCGGCGAGAACCGGCGGACCGCTCTCCGCCTCGATGACGATGGCCTCTTCGATCGCCGGCATCGCCTCGATGGGAAAAGCGACATCGATGACCGAGCCATGCACCGCGACGGTCCGGCCCGAGAGAGGCTTATCCTTGGCGCTGTTCAGATTTGGCTCTGCGGTCATGAGACGATCTTAAGCGGGGCCCGAAGGGTGGAGGTAATGGAATTCCGGCGCTCCGGTCGATGCTTAGGCGTTAGCGCCGGTCGGAACCTTGACCTGCCTCAAGGCGACTAAAGCGCTGGACGCGCGGTCTCGCCGACGAATTCGCGGTGCCGGCGTCTTTCGTCCCGCCATGCCAGGCGGCTCTTCGTGCCAAATCGATCGATCTTGAAAATCCCACCCGTGCGCATCGCTTGTCTGCAATCGCCGTCAGTGCCGCGCGAATCCCGACGAGCACGCCAAGATCGAGCCAAATCCCGTAGTCCGACGCAGCTTGAACCAGCGTCAGGGCGCGCAGCGCGTCGACCTCGTAGGTCAAAGGATTGAGATGGGCTACGGCCTTCAATCAAGCGGCCATAAGAGACAGGGAATAAATCGCGTTACTGGCCGATCTCATAACAGAGGCACAGTTTTCTGTGTTTCGAGAGCGCGTCACCTTCACCAGCGGGATCAGCGCCGCGTCATAATCGCTCTTCGTCATGCGTCCTCTTGCGGGGAAAGCGACGGCGCTATCGGGGAAGTCTCCGATCACCCCGAACCGTCGCCGCTGCACGGCAATTGGCACTCGCTATTTTCGAGCCCGCCGCGCAGCCACGGCCGGAAGAGCGCCGACAGTCACGGCACAACAATCACAGGCAGAGGCGAGAGGCTGACCAGCTTTTGCGAAACGCTGCCCAGCAAAAGTCCGGCGACACGCCCGGCGCCGCGCTTGCCGACGACGATCGCATCGGCCTTTCACTCTTGCGCGATTTCAATGATTGCCTGGGCTACTTCGCCGCTGCACGACGCAAGTTCGATCTTGTCCGCGCCGGCGGCTTTGGCGCGGTCGCGCGCATCGGTCAGCATTTTTGCGGAGAGCGATTCGAGAAGCTCGTCGAGCCAGGCGTGTTGCGCGTGCGTGAATGTTCGAACCAAACTATCTGGCAAGCCGTATCCGCCGATCACATTCGCGATCACAAGATCCGCCTCGGTACCCTTTGCCCAACGCGCCGCGTAATCGACCGCTCGTGCGGCACCTTCGGAGCCATCGGTTGCCACGAGGATACGCTTCATCTTCGTTTCCTTTCTTGTACCAGTGCCGAGCACGGCGCGTTTCGTCGCATTCTTGTCGAAGACGCCTTGCTCCCTAGCGCGAAAAAATGTGCTTAGGCTGGACTCGTTGCGGCGCGGTATCCATTCTCCGGTTCTTCACCACGGCGTAAGCAAGCATCTTGAAGACGCTGTTGATCAGGAACCAGAGCAGTGCATAGGCCCACACGAGACCCGCATAGCCCCAGCCGATTGGCGTGATGAACCAGCCATAGACGGCCGCCAGCGTGCCGATAAGCTGCGTCGCTTCGGTTGCGGTGAACAATTTCCAACTCGGCCACGGACGCTGCCAAACGGGCCCCTTGTTACGCGTCAGGTAAATCGTCAGATGGCCGGCCACCAGAAGTTTGAGGAAGATCAGAGATTGAATTTCGTCGCGGCCGAGATGGAGATAACGCTCGGCGACCCAGAAGAGAACGAAAGACGCGATCACCCCAAGCACACCCAGCAGG
>JBJKPV010000410.1:0-3644 GCA_046706015.1 Allostellaceae bacterium
AAATAGGGCGCCAGGCCGAAGGCCGTGCCCGGCACGGTCGCGACGCCCACCGCCTCGAGCAGGTATTCGCAGAAATCCGTGTCGGTCGCGATCTTCTTGCCGTCGGGCTTGCGCTTGCCGATCGTGCCCGCGCAAGAGGGATAGACGTAGAACGCGCCCTCGGGCGTCGGACATTGAAGGCCCTTGGCCTCGTTCAGCATCACCACGACGAGATCGCGACGCTGCTTGAAGATGGCATTGTGCTTGTCGATGAAGTCCTGCGTACCGTTCAAGGCCTCGACCCCCGCCGCCTGGCTGATCGAGGACGGATTGGTGGTCGACTGCGACTGCAGCGCGCCCATCGCCTTGATCAGCTCGACCGGGCCGCCGGCATAGCCCAAGCGCCAGCCGGTCATGCAGTAGGCCTTGGAAAACCCATTCAAGGTCAGGGTGCGCGGATAGAGCTTGGGCTCGATCTGGGCGATGGTCGCGAATTCGAAGCCGTCATAGAGCACGTGCTCGTAGATGTCGTCGGTCAGCACCCAGACATGCGGATGCTTCAACAGCACGTCCGCGACCGCGCGCAGCTCGTCCTTGCTATAGGCGGCGCCGGTCGGGTTGGACGGCGAGTTGAGGATCAGCCATTTGGTCTTCTTGGTGATCGCCGCTTGGAGATCCTCGGGCCGGAGCTTGAAGCCGTTGTTCTGCGGGCAGGTGATCGCGACCGGCGTGCCCTCGCACAAGGCGACGATATCGGGATAGGAGACCCAATAGGGCGCCGGGACGATCACCTCGTCGCCCGGATTCACCGTCACGGTCAGGGCGTTATAGAGCACCTGCTTGCCGCCGGTGCCGACCGAGATCTGATTGGGCGCGTAGTCGAGCCCGTTCTCGCGCTTGAACTTGGCGCAGATCGCCTTTTTCAGATCGGGCGTGCCGTCGACTTGGGTGTATTTCGTGTCGCCGCGGTCGATGGCGCGCTTGGCCGCGTCCTTGACGTTCTGCGGCGTGTCGAAATCGGGCTCGCCCGCGGCCAGCCCGATCACGTCCTTGCCCTCGGCCTTCAAGGTCAGCGCCCGGCTGTTCATGGCGATGGTCGGCGAGGGTTTGATCCGCAAAAGACGGTCGGCGATGAAGCCCATGGGAGTCTACGCAAGGTTGGGGTTGGGGAAACGACCGGCACCCTAATGCCGCAACGCAGCACGCGCAAGCACGCCCTGGCATAAGCCCCGTCCGGCTCTTATCTTTAGCCCTCATGCCGATCTTGACCGCCGAAAAGCCGCTCGCCGATCAGGGTAAGCGCTTTCAAATCCGTTCGGAATTCCAGCCCGCCGGCGACCAGCCCCAGGCGATCGCGGCGCTGGCCGCGGGAATCGGCGCGGGCGACCGCGACCAGGTGCTCTTGGGCGTCACCGGCTCGGGCAAGACCTTCACCATGGCGCATGTGATCGAGCGCACCCAGCGCCCGGCGATCATCCTGGCGCCGAACAAGACCCTGGCGGCGCAGCTCTATGGCGAGATGCGGAGCTTCTTCCCGGAGAACGCGGTCGAATACTTCGTCTCTTACTACGATTACTACCAGCCCGAGGCTTATGTGCCGCGGTCGGACACCTATATCGAGAAGGAATCCTCGATCAACGAGCAGATCGACCGCATGCGCCATTCGGCGACGCGGGCAATCCTGGAGCGCCGCGACACGATCATCGTGGCTTCGGTCTCGTGCATTTACGGCATCGGCTCTGTCGAGACCTATTCCGAGATGACTTTCACCTTGGAGGCCGGCGCCAGCATCGACCGCACGGAGCTACTCCAGCGCCTCGTTGAGCTGCAATATCGGCGCAACGACCAGAGTTTCGTGCGCGGCACCTTCCGCGCCCGCGGCGACACGATCGAGATCTTTCCCGCGCATTACGAGGACCGGGCCTGGCGGCTGTCGCTTTTCGGCGACGAGCTCGAAGCAATCCACGAATTCGACCCGCTGACCGGCGAGAAGACCACCGCGCTCGAGGAAGTGAAGATCTACCCGAACAGCCACTATGTGACGCCGAAGCCGACGCTTCATCAGGCGATCGAGGAGATCAAGCGCGACTTAAAGCTCCGCCTCGCCGAGTTCCGCGCCACCGGCAAGCTCCTCGAAGCCGAGCGGCTCGAGCAGCGCACGACCTTCGATATGGAAATGATGGCGGCGACCGGGAGCTGCGCCGGGATCGAGAATTACTCGCGCTATCTGACTGGCCGCGCGCCGGGCGAGCCGCCGCCGACCCTGTTCGAATATCTGCCCAAGGACACGCTCGTCTTCATCGACGAGTGCCATGTCACGATCGGGCAGTTGAACGGCATGTATCGCGGCGACTATGCGCGCAAATTCACCTTGAGCGAATACGGCTTCCGGCTGCCCTCCTGCATCGACAACCGGCCGCTGAAATTCGAGGAATGGGACCGGATGCGGGGCCAGACGACCTATGTCTCGGCGACGCCCGGCAAATGGGAGATGGAGCGCACCGGCGGCGTCTTCGTCGAGCAGGTGGTGCGCCCGACCGGTCTCGTCGACCCGACGCCGGTGGTGCGGCCGGTCGAGAACCAGGTCGACGATCTGATGGCCGAATGCCGCGAGGTCGCGCGCAAGGGCCTGCGTGTGCTCGTTACAACCTTGACCATGACGATGGCCGAGGCGCTGACCGAATATTTCCACGAGCACGGCATCCGCGTGCGCTACATGCATTCGGATGTGGATACGCTCGAGCGCATCGAGATCATCCGCGATCTCCGCCTGGGCGTCTTCGACGTGCTGGTCGGGATCAATCTCTTGCGCGAGGGACTCGATATTCCCGAATGCGCCCTGGTCGCGATCCTCGACGCCGACAAGGAAGGCTATCTGCGCTCGCGCACGGCCTTGATCCAGACCATCGGCCGCGCCGCGCGGAATTTGGATGGCCGCGTCATCCTCTATGCCGACCACATGACCGAGAGCATGCGCCAGGCGCTCGACGAGACCAGTCGCCGGCGCGAGAAGCAAGAGGCTTACAATCTCGCCAATGGCATCACGCCCGAAAGCATCAAGCGCGGCATCGCCGATATTCTCGACAGCGTCTACGAGCAAGACCATGTCACGGAGGGCCTCGGCGAGAGCGCGGCGCCGCATTATCAGGGCTCGAACCTCAAAGCCGTGATCGCCGATCTCGAAAAGCAGATGCGCACGGCGGCCGCCGATCTCGAATTCGAGGAAGCGGCACGGCTCCGCGACGAGATCAAGCGGCTCGAAGAGCTCGATCTCGGCTTGGGCTCGCCGCGCGAGAACGAGTCGCCCGCAGGCGGCCCGCGCGCGACGCCGCGCGGCCGCTCGATCGCCGGGCGCGCCGGTACCTCGGCCAAAGAGATCGCCAAGCGCAAGGCGCGTCAGCGCTACAACCGGGACCGCCGCGCATGAGGGGCGCGGCGCTCGTCACCGGCGCGGGAAAACGGATCGGCCGCGCGATCGCGCTCGCTTTGGCCGATGACGGCTACGATATCGCGGTGCATTACGGCACGTCGCGCGACGCGGCCGAGGAAGTCGCGGCCGCGATCAAGGCCAAAGGACGTGCCGCCGCGCTCTTTCCCGCAGATCTCGCCGCCGAGGACGCCGTCGCCGCGCTTCTCCCTACCGCGACCAAGGCGCTCGGGCCCGT
>JBJKPV010000411.1:0-4351 GCA_046706015.1 Allostellaceae bacterium
AGGTCCGCGCGCGGCGCCTTTGGGCAGGTTGGGAAAGAGATCCTCGGCCAGGCCGCCGACATAATCGAGCGCCGCGGCGCCCGGGACCACATCGGCATATTTCGCGTTCATGTCGAGGAGGTTGATCGCGTGACTCGCCTGGGCGCGGTCGAAGCAGCCATCCTCGACCACGGCGACGCGGTAATTGAGGCTGAACGCGTCGAGCACGGTCGCGCGCACGCAGCCGCTCGTGGTGGTGCCGGTGACGATCACGCTGTCGGCGCCAAGAAGCTGCAGATAGCTCTGGAGATTGCTGCCGAAGAAGCCGCTCGGCTTTTGCTTCAGGACGAGCAGATCCTGGGGCTGCGGCGCGATCTCGGCGACGATCGCGTTGGCGTCGAGCGCACTGGACGCCTTGGGCAGGGATTCGCCGGTGCGCGTGTTCTTCCACGCCCAGCTGCCGACATCCCACCCGTCCGGCCGGTTGACGCCGGTGGTGTAGATCACTGGCAGCTTCTTCAGCCGAAACGCACCGGCGAGGCGCGCGATCACGGCGATCGCGTCCCAGCTTTCGGCGCCGCAGGAATTGCTCCAGCGCTTGATCGATTCGAGGATCGGCTCGGGCCGGTCGCCGGCAAAGCCGTAGCTCACATCGATTATGAGCAAGGCCGGCCGCTTGCCGAAGCCGGCATGCGCGCCAAAGCCCGAGGCGGCGAAGACCGCCTTGTCGCGCTCGGTGATGAACGCGTCCCAGATCCTGCCGGCCATCGTCACCCTCCTCCTTCCGCCGCGCGCCGCGCCGCTCGGCGCCGCACGCGTTTAGAGCCGCGCGCCCGGCGTTCCCTTGGGCAGCTCGAACAGGCCGCCCGGCAGCGAGCCAAAATAAGCGAGCACCTCGTCGGTCTTCACCACATCGGCATATTTCGCGTTCATGTCGCAGAGATTGATCGCATGGCTCACCTGCGAGCGGTCGAAGCAGCCTTCCTCGGCGAGGGCGACGTGGAAATAGTTGCTGAAGGCGTCGAGCACGGTCGCGCGCACGCAGCCGCTCGTGGTCGTGCCGGTGACGACGACACTGTCGCAGCCGAGGAGCACGAGGTAGCTCAGCATGTTGGTGCCGAAGAACCCGCTCGGCTTTTGTTTCCTGACGACGACGTCCTGCGGCGCCGGCGCGAACTCATCGACGATGTCGTTGCCGTCGCGGTTGGCGCCCGTGGCCTGCGGCCGCTCGGCGTTGCGCGCGTTCTTCCACGACCAGCTGCCCGAATCCCAGTTGTCCTCGCGGCGGAAGCCGGTGGTGTAGATCACCGGCAGCCCCTTCTCATGCGCGGCGTCGATCAGCTTCTTGATATAGCCGATCGAGACCCAGCTCTCCTCGCCGCAGGAATTGCGCCACTTCTTGATCGATTCGAGGATCGGCTCGGGCTGCTCGCCGCAGAACGCGTAATTGACGTCGATGATCAGCAGCGCAGGCCGCTTGCCGAAGCCTTGGCGCGCGCCATAGCCCGCGGCGCCGAAGACGGCCTTGTCGCGTTCGGTCAGAAACTGGTTCCAGATCGGTTCGGACATCTTGGTGCTCCCCGGATATTCCGCGTTGACTATATCATTTCATGCTGGCAAGCGTCGACTTCACGAATTCCATGTCGATGATCGCACTATAAGGCACATCCGCCTTGAGGATATTGGCGCCGCGCACGACCTTCTCGGCCGTGAGCCAGGACGCCTCGGACACCATGCCGTCATGGCTCCACAGCTCGTCGGCGTAGGTCCGGTCGAGCGTCGCCTTCAGCGCCGCGGGCGGCATGGTCGGGAACTCCTTGCGCGCGATCGCGGTTGCCTCGTCGGGCTGCGCGTAAGTCTCGTGCAGGCCCATGATCACGCCGCGCACGAAAGCCGCCACGGTCTTGGGATCCTTCTTGATCGATTCAAGCCGCACATTGAGCGTCGAATAGGCGTAAGGCCCCATCTCCTTCGGTACGTTGTAGAAGGGCTCGTCCCAGATGCCCTGCTTCACGCCCGCGGTCAGCATAGGCTCGCTGACCGCCGCGATCTGCGCATGGCCTGTCTTCACCGCGGCGAGGATGCCGGCGGTGGTGGTCTCGAGCAAGGTGACGTCCTTGCCCGGGGTGAGCTTCCAGGTCGCGAGCAGATAGCGCGTGATCGAATTGGGCGTGCCGCCGAAAAGGCCGGGATCGATCACCTTGCCCTTGAGATAAGCGGCGTAGTTCTTGTCCTTGGGGCCCTTCCCCTTGGCGGCGACGTAATAGACATTGCCGCGGTCGACCACGTTGACGACCGAGCGCAGCTCGGCGCCCTTGAGCTTCGCATAGGCGTCATGCTCGGGCCCACCGATGAAGGCGAAGGCCTGACCGCTCAGCACCGCATTCGTGTGCGCGCTGCCGCCTTCGACGGTAAGCACTTTGACGTCGAGGCCTTCCTTGGCGAAATAGCCCTTGTCGACCGCGACATAGAGCGGCAGATAGCCGACGCGGTGGACCGGCTCAGCGACGACGAGATGCTTCATCTCGGCCGCCTCGGCGGACAAGGTCGCGGCCAGCAGCCCCAAGGCCACCATCATTCCCTTCAGCATGAATCGCACGGATCGAGCCTCCATTGTTGTGCGGGTGAAATTCCGGCGCGGCGTCACCGCACCACGCCTTTGCGCAGTATCTTTTCGAGCCAGGACACCGCGACGTACATGATCATGGAAAACGCCGCGAGCACGACGACCGCCACCCAGACGAGCGCGATGTCGTAGGTCTGGCCGGCATAGAGGATCTCGCGCCCGAGCCCGTGCTGCGAGGAGATGAACTCGCCGACGATGCTGCCGGTCAGCGCCAGGCCGATATTGACGCGCAGCACCGAGATGGTCCAAGGCAGCACGGCGGGGATGACGAGCTTGCGGAAGACCTGAAACCGGCTGGCGCCGAGCGAATAGAACAGGCGCTCGCTGTCGGGATCGACCGCCTGGACGCCGGAATAAGTGGTCAAGGTCGAGACCACCACCGTCAAGGCGACGGCGATCGCCACTTTCGAGCTCAGCCCCATGCCGAAGATCAGAATGATGAGCGGCGCGAGCGCGAGCTTCGGCACGGATTCGAAGCAGATGACGAATGGCTGAACGATCGCGGCGTAGTTGCGCGACCACCAGAAGGAGAGCCCCAAGCCCGAGCCGATGATGGTGCCGGCGATGAAGCCGAGGATGGTCGATTCGAAGGTATAGAAAATGTCGGTGAAGGCGTCGCCCTTCAAGAAGAACAAGCTCATCGTGCGCGCGATCGCGATCGGCTGCGACCAGAAGAACGGATCGATGATCTTTAGGGACGCGGCCGCCTGCCAGCCGCCGACCGCGACCACGACCACGAGGATTTGGGCGAGCACGATCGCGCTGCGCGGCCATTGCCGCTGCACCGGAAGCTGACGGTGGGCGCGCTTGGCGACGAAGACGCTCGGAAAGCGGAACTGCACGCCGCGCCGGACGCGCGCCGCCGCGCTGCTCAATCCCTCGATCGTCATCGCCCGCATGCTCCGCGCGTCACGCCGCGAGATCCGAGGCGTGGCCGAGATGGGCGAAACAGCGCTCTTTCAGCGCGATGAAGGCGCGGTCGGCGACGATCGCGCGCGGTCGCGGGCGCGCGAGCGGCACGGCGATGCGGTCGACGATGCGGCCCGGGCGCGCGCTCATCAGCAATACCTCGTCGGCGAGATAAACGGCTTCCTCGACATCATGGGTGACGAAGATCACCGTCTTGCGGAAATCGGCCCAGAGCTGAAGCAGCCATTCCTGCATGCTGGCGCGCGTCTGCGCGTCGAGCGCGCCGAAGGGCTCGTCCAAGAGGATGATATCGGTATCGAGCAGCAAGGTGCGCAACAGCGCGGCGCGCTGGCGCATGCCGCCCGACAATTCGCGCGGATAGCGGTGCTCGAAGCCGCCGAGCCCGTAGCGCTGGAGATAGGGCAGCGCGGTGGCGCGCGCCCGCGTCCGCGACACGCCTTTGATCTCCATGCCGAGCACGACATTGTCGAGCACGCTGCGCCACGGCAGCAGGAGATCCTTCTGCAGCATGTAGCCGACGCGTCCGATCGTGCCGGTGGCGTCCTCGCCGTCGATTGCGACGACGCCCGAACTCGGGCGCTGCAGGCCGGCGATGACGTTGAAAAGCGTGCTCTTGCCGCAGCCGGACGGGCCGATGACGCTGACGAAGCTGCCCTCGCTCAGCGCGAACGAAACCGGCGACAGCGCCTCGACGGACCCCGTCTCGGTCGCGAACGCCATCGATACCGATTGAATCTCGAGCTTTATGCTATTTCCCAAGGCGCACTCCAAAAAACTGGTGCGTCCCTCCCCGGCACGCTCGGACGTGCCGTCTTC